>QHXL01000035.1:1012-10863 GCA_003222935.1 Acidobacteriota bacterium | reverse complement strand
AAATTAACAAAATGTTTCGGCAGGAAGGAAAAGAGTATTTGCTGGAGATTATCAGAGACGTGGAGAAGATACAGATTAAACTAAAGTCCAGAAAATTAATTTGAACTTCATGCGGGAGGCCGAGAGCTAATACGATAGTCGAAAGGGTGCTGAAGGATAAGGGCCAAGGCATCGATTGGTCCAAGTCAGGCGGGGGCTCGCGCTCCGCTTACCCCCCTTCCCAACTTGCACTCCTTAACGAACAACCTAATTGCCAGCCAGGTACTGTGCGACGGCTTTTGAAATTGGTTGGCCCGTGTTCGACTCGTAGTAACTAAACGCCGGACTCGGATTGACCTCAAAACAGTAAACCCGGTTCTCGGGCGTGACTTTGAGATCGATTCCCGCAAACGCTAAACCTAAACCTTCAGCGAGCTTCACACACATCTCTGACAATTCGTCAGACAAATCAACCTCTCGCAACTCCGCGTGATCGCCACTCTGACGCTGAGCATAACGATAGTCAGTTGCCTCGGTCTTGATTGCAGTTGCGAAAACCTTGTCGCCAACTGTGTGCACACGAACGTTTGTTCCTTCCACGAACGCCTGAAACTGAGTTGGACACCAACGGATGTTGTCGAGTCGCTCGTCCATGTCTTCATCGGTCAGTGTTTGCACTATCGAACGAACGCCGCTGATCGACTTGTAGATCACGCGTCCATGTTTCGTTCTAAACGCGCGCACAAGTTCCGGATCGTTCGTTATCAATGTCTCCGGCACTTCGAATCCATAGCGACTGATTAGTTGCGCCTGAAATGGTTTTGAGAAGTTGGATCCCATCGGTGCAATTCGATTGACGACTCGAGCCGGAGTTACTTCCGCCCAACGAGTCAACGTGTCGAAAAGGTTCCTGCTTAGTTGACGCTCCGGTGCGTTATCAGCTGAATCTTTTACTTCCGGCAGAAAGCGATAGTCCATCATTCTCGAAAAGACGCCGGTGAAGTCGTCGAGTTGATAGCTGTCGCCATTTAGTTGCAACTTGCCACCAGCTCGACCTCCTGAGATGTCTAACGACATCCGCATGATTGGGAACTGCCTCTGGTTCAACATCACGTACGGCGTGCCACACTCGTCGAGTGCTTCACGCACGAGTGCAAGGGGCGATTCACTGGGAATTCCACAGAGTAGAATCATGATCATTTACTCCCTTCGCGCCGAAAAAGGTTTACGGCTAACGCGTCGAGTAGTAGTTCGCCACCAAGACGCAAATCAGGCATCGGTGTCGCGCCGGCAAAAACTAAAGAGTTGGAGCCAGGCTTAACGCCGAACTCGATTCCCAGCAGCGGTGTTTGTGAAATACGGGCGAGCTCGGCACATCCGTTCCGAAAAGTCGTCGGCAGCGTTGGACCAAAGACGCGATCGCGTACCGTAATAGCCATCATGGTCTTTGTTGTTTCCGGCAGTAGTCGACGAAGCTCGACACTTTCGTCGATCTGGTCATGACTAGTTTGTGAGTAATCGGGTGTCGGTAGTCCGGCATGAGCTGCCAGCCACACCCATTCTGACGTGTGACGCCACGCTCCCGACAATCCCTGGGTATCGACACCGTTGAAGATGGGGTCGGGTAACGCCTTTAGCCAACTCATGAACAGCGCCGTGTATTCCTGGACTGCATAATCGTAGTCGGAAGCACCGGCAAGATGTTCAAGTGGGACGTGCGTCATTCTGTTGACCACCCCACGCACCTGCCGATTGTTGATCACACGTCCATCGGCGAGTGTGATGTTGATTTGAGCTCCGTCCACGCCAACAGTGTGTTCCCACTTCGTGCTTCGCGTGAGCATTTCCGTGGTAACCAGATGAAATGGTCGTAGACCGCGTGCTTGCAAGCCCTGGAACGCCCAGAGCGCCGAAGAATCATTTTCTGAACAGATCATTAACCACATGATTAGTCCTCATTAATCCTCTGAGTGGCGGGAGTTGACTTGAGTCGACTCCCGCCGCCAATTCGTAGCGTTATGTGAATGGTTCACAGATCAAGGTCTGCTCCATTAACTTATCGACCACCGGGTTTCTTACCTTTGTCCTCGGTCTTGGCGTCGTCGTTTGACTTGGCATCACCGGTACCGCCGCTGGCTACGTCGGGTTCACTCTTTAGCGCGCCACCACTTAGATCCGGTCGTAGATCAACGCCAATAAAGTGTGAAAGCTTCGTTACGGCGTCTTCTAACTGCTGCAGGCGCTCGGCGGGAGTGCCCGTTGCGGAGAAGAGAGCACCTCGAGTGGTTGGATCGAAGACAGGTCCACCCTGGGGATTTTCTGCGATCCCTTTTGGATCATTTTCGAAGACGTGTTTCTCGGGAAGGAAATCCTTTTGAAGATGTTTCTCGGTGATTTCGATCTTGAGATCTTTGATCTCGTGTTTCTCAAACTTGAACTCTTTGTGCTCAAGCTTTTCGATCTTATGGTCCTTGAGCTCATGTTTGAACTGTTCCTTTTCAGGTTTTACTTTCTCGATGTCTTTCTGAACTTTCTCAAGCTGCTCCTTCTCAGGTTTCACCTTTTCGATGTCTTTAACCGGCGCCTTGTCGGTCTCTTTCGGTTTAGCGGCGCTTGCTGCCGACATCTCTGAAAAAGCGTCGGAAGAAAAAGCCTCTCCGCCTCCGGCAGCGGCGGCGCGTGGGTTCAGAACTTCGCCTCCGAGATCGATGTTCTCAGCTATTTCCTTTCCACCCTTTTCAAAAACTTGCTTTTCGAGTTCCTTTATCTCCTTGTTCTCAAACTTCTCCTTGATTGGTTCCTTGAACTCTTTGCGTTCAGGCTTTTCCTTGTGCTCCTGTTTGAGTTCCTTAGTTTCCTTCTGCTCAAATTTTTCCAGTTTTTCTTTCCAGGGTTCCTTGATCTCTTTGTGCTCCCGCTTTTCGGGTTTCTCCTTCAGCTCCGGCTTCTCAATCTTTTCGATCTTGAAGTCCTTATGCTTTTCGATATTGGTCTTTTCGATGTCTTTGATCTTGCTCATGAACTAGCTCCTTGATGGTTTGGTGAGTTGAGGTTCAAGGTCTGAAGCGGCGAGGCTCAACGCTTGCTCGGTGGAGTAGGGGGATTGCATTGATAGACGGTCAAACCACATTGCTATTCCTGAGAGTGCCAACTTCAAGAGCATCACGGGGTCCGGGATTGGACCTTACAGACGGGGGGAGCTGGTTTGGATGGTGGACGGTGGGTTCGGTGCTATGTCGGGTGAAAGGTGTGCGTTCCGAACAAACCGCTGAGTCACCAAGCTGACATCTCAGGCTGATGCGAGTTCGCAACGTCTGTGCCAACGAAATTGCGGACGTTTTTATTAAGGAAAAGGACGCCGTGTGTGAACAGTATTGCTTCCACGTGTAACACTTAAGATAGGACGCTGTCTTCAATTGTGGACGGCGGGGTAGATCGACTTTGGCAAAATACCACCAACGGCTGCCGTTGGTGGGATTGCTCAAGTTGTACGAGGCCGGTTTTTCTAGAAGGGATCTGAAAGTATCCACCAACTGCCGTTGATGGGGTTTCGAGTTTTGTACGACGATTCTGGCCAAAAAAAAAGAAGCCTGGCTTTCACCAGGCTTCTCAGTTGCGAGGTTGTAATTGTGGTTTAGTGGCCGGTCGACAGTTTGCCGATCAAGGTGAACAGTGGCAGGTACATCGCGATAACGATGGAACCGATTGTCACACCGAGGAAACCGATCAGGAGGGGTTCAATCAACGTCAGCAAGTTTGCTATCGCCGAGTCAACTTCCTGTTCATAGAAGTCGGCAATCTTTCCCAGCATTGAATCGAGGGCGCCGGTCTGTTCGCCGATACCAATCATCTGCGCCACCATGTGCGGAAAGACTTCAGTTGCTTTCAAGGGATCCACGAAGCTTTCGCCGCGTTCGACTCCCACCCGAACCTTGGTAATCGCTGACTCAATTACCACGTTACCTGAAGTGCGTGCCGTGATATCGAGTGACTGCAGGATTGGAACGCCAGACGAAAGCAGTGTTGACAGCGTTCGCGAGAAACGAGAGACCGCGATCTTGCGGAAGATGTCGCCGAGAATCGGCACATGCAGCAACAACTTGTCGATGTTCCAGCGACCACCCGGTGTTTTGTAATAGAAGTGAATACTAACTGCCGAGCCTATGATCGTGAGCAGCATAGCGATACCGCCCCAGCCGGCGAGGAAGTTACTGATGCCCACCACAATCCGTGTCGGCAGTGGCAACTGTTCGCCAGGTCCCAATAGACCGAGGAAGATATTCTGAAACTGCGGAATAACCACGATCATGATCACCGCAACTGCCGCGATTGCCATCAATACAACCGCTGTTGGATAGATCATTGCCGAGATGATGTCTCGTTTTAGTTTGACCAGCTTCTCGATGAAGGTCGAAAGTCGTTGCAGGATCAGGTCGAGGATACCGCCAGTCTCACCCGCTTCCACCATGTTTGCATAGAGCTGATCAAACACTTTCGGGACTTGCATCAGAACCTGTTGGAAATACTTGTTGTCCTGTTGTTGGGCCAGAATCTCCAAACATTGAACGAGAGGTAGACCAGCATCGATCATCACTGAGAACTGTCGAGTGAAAATCGAGAGGTCCTTAGATTTCACCTTCTTTCTTCCGCCAATTTTCGGAATGCCGATCTCTCGGCCTTTCTCTTTGACAGAAGTAAGGGTGACCTGTTCGCGCCGCAAAATTTGGCGGAGGGCTTCGCGGTTGTCCGCGACGCGCTCCCCCACTACAACTTCATTCATTCGATTGCGGCCTTTAAAGACGTAGGTAGGCATGGCAGTGAGCTCCAGAGGTTAGTCTATCTTTGTGTCGATGGCCGTGTGCCAATCGGACGGGGCTGGGCGTATGGACTTGGATGTTGCTTATTGCCCTGACCGGTGTTGAGTCCAGCACCACGGTCAATCAACTCCCGCAGCTCATCAACGTTGGAAGAACGTTGAAGTGCGGTGTCCAAAGTGATCTTGCGGCTGTGATAAAGCGTAGCCAACGCCTGGTTGAAAGTCTGCATACCGTACTTGTCTTGTCCGGTCTGCATCATTGAATAGATCTGGTGAACTTTGTCTTCGCGAATAAGGTTACGGATAGCGCTATTGGGCACCATGATCTCGAGCGCCATTGCACGTCCGGTTCCTTCAATACGTGGTAGCAACGCCTGGCAGAGAATTCGGAAGACGTCGATAATACGGTTAATAGTCGATGACGCTGAGTTTGTGTGCAGCGTTGCGAGCGTAAGGTGACCTGTTTCAGCGATGCGGAGTGCTGATTCGATCGTTTCAAGGTCACGCATTTCACCGACGAGCACAACGTCAGGATCCTGGCGAAGTGCAGTTCTTAGCGCCGCACCAAAACCGTGTGTATCGGCATTCACCTCACGTTGGTTGATCAAACAACCTTTGTGGTTATGCAGAAACTCGATCGGGTCTTCGATCGTCAGGATGTGTTCGTGACGGTCGCGGTTGATCTTGTCGATCATTGCCGCCAGAGTCGTCGATTTACCTGAACCTGTTGGTCCAGTTACGAGAATCAGACCGCGTGGTTTGTCGCAGAGGTTTTTGATTACCGCAGGCAAGCCCAGGTCTTCAAACGCCTTGATTTCATAGGGAATCGCGCGAAACACCGCACCAACCGCACCACGTTGATTGAACAAGTTGGCACGAAAGCGGGAAAGACCTTTTACGCCAAACGAGAAATCGAGTTCGAGATTCTCTTCGAACCGATGTTTTTGAGCGTCGGTCAACACTGAGTAAGCGAGTTGTTTTGTGTCCGCCGACGTCAATACCCGGTAAGCCTCGAGCGGACGAAGATGTCCGTCGACGCGTACCTGTGGCGGTGATCCCGTAGTGATATGGAGATCCGAACCGCCGAGTTCGGAAAGCTTCCTCAGCAGTTCGGATAATGAGATTTGCGGAACGTTTTCGTTCAGTCGCATTAGGTTGGTCGCTCCTGATCCAAAGTTTATGCCGTTCGTAAAAACTAACGGTTGTTTGGTTGCGAGTTGGTGTGCAACTTGTTGATGAAGCGATCAGCTTCCGTGGACATGCGTTCCGCCGCCTCGACTGGCGCATCCGTTGTCAGACTGTAGATACGTCCGTCAGCTTCGGTGAAATAGAACGTCCATGCTTTTTCAGGAGACTTGCTGTCTCTTGGTGTGCGGGCCGTCACCACAAATACACGCGTACCATTAACCTCGCGAACGTAGTCGTTAGTTACCCAACCGCCCGAGACGACCATCTTGTCGATAACAATCCGACGCAGATCGGCAACTGAAGTTCCTGCCAACATCCGACTTTCCTCACGCGTGGTCAAGAAAGCTGGATTGGGTCTGCTTAAAGCAACTACCGAGACATTCATCTGACCTGGTAGCGGGCGACCTACGCTCTTCGCTGTCGCCTTGGTATCGCTGTACTTCGCGGCCGCAACTGGTGTTGTAACTGGAGTCGTGGCTGGTGCGGTTTCCGCTGCTGCTGCCGGCACTGGCGCCGGTCCGAGATTTGTTGTTGTCGTCACACTTGGAAAAGAGGGAAGCGAAGCAAGTGCGGCATCGCCAACCGGAATATTCTGAGGTTGGCCCAACAGCGCGTTGCGGTGAGCGAGAGCGGCTGTCGCGGCTGCACGCTTCTTGCGCAAGCGAGCACGATAGCGACGCCACCAGGCACGCGAATGGTGACGATTATGACGCACTCCAATTTGTGCACTTTGCCTTACTCCATGCGCAGAGTTTGCAAAGGGCAACATCACTCCTACTGAGATAAGGAGCGTCAGGAATATTGCTGTTGTTCTTAACATGTCAGTTCTCCTCGATTAGGCGACCGTTTCGCGAACGACTTCTTCGATCGTTGTAACGCCGGCGCGGATCTTGTGCAGACCCGAGCCACGCAACGTGATCATGCCGTCGTCAATTGCCTTTTTTCTGAGTTCAAGTGCGGAGGCGCCGATCAGAATTAACTCGCGAACCTCATCGGTAACTTCCAACACTTCATAGAGACCGATTCGTCCTTTGTAACCAGTGTTGTTGCAGGTGGCGCAGCCTTTACCTTTGTAAGTCTTCAGTGTCTTCGCTTCTTCAGCGGAGAAACCGACTTCAATTAGCGCTTCCTGAGGTGTTGCTTGTTCCTGTTTACAGTCTTTACAAACGCGACGAATAAGTCGTTGTGCCTGGATGAGGTTTACGCTGGTGGCAACGAGGAAGGGCTCAATACCCATATTCATAAGGCGGGATATGGTCGATGGCGCGTCATTAGTGTGCAGAGTGGAAAGCACAAGGTGGCCTGTGAGTGCGGCTTTGATTGCAATTTCTGCTGTTTCAAAGTCGCGGATTTCGCCGACGAGCACGATGTTGGGATCCTGGCGGAGGAACGAGCGGAGAGCAGCGGCGAAGTTCAAACCGATCTGCTCTTTCATCTGAACCTGGTTGATGCCCATTAAGTTGAACTCAACCGGGTCTTCAGCAGTCATGATGTTTGTTTCGACGGTATTCAACGACTGCAGAGCTGAGTAAAGAGTGTTTGTCTTACCACTTCCCGTTGGTCCTGTTACCAGCACCATGCCGTAGGGCTTCGAGATGTTTCGCTGAAACTTTGCGAGCGATTCGGGTTCGAAACCGAGTTTGGTCATGTCGAGCATCAGGTTTTCTTTGTCGAGGAGACGAAGAACGACCTTCTCACCAAACAAGGTAGGAAGTGTAGAAACACGAAAGTCGAGTTCACGCGAACGAGAATCAACTTTCACTTTGATCTTGATGCGACCGTCTTGCGGTAGACGCTTCTCTGAGATGTCGAGTTTCGACATGATCTTCACGCGCGAAATCAACGCGTCGCGAAGTTTCAAAGGCGGATGCATGACGTCGTAAAGCACTCCGTCAATACGGAACCTGATTCGGAGTTCTTTCTCGTAAGGTTCAACGTGAATGTCGGAAGCGCCGCGGCGGAGAGCGTCGACGAGAAGTACATTTACCAGTCGAACAACGGGAGCGTCTTCGCTCATTCGCGAAAGCGTTGAGAGATCGATTTCCTCGTTGTCTTCGACGACTTCTACGTCTTCTGCCTGCCCGGTTTCAAAGTCGATACTGTCGAGTGATACGAGGTCGTCACGCGTGATAGCGCCGTGTCCGTTCGAACTCTTTGAGGATGAAGTTTCAAAGACTACTTCGTCGTTCGTAACTGCCAGTTCGATTTCGCGAGAAGTGCCGTAGTACTTTGCGATTGACGTTTGAATGCTTGCTTCGGCGACGACAACTGGTTCCACGTTCAAGCCAGTCATGAACTTGACGTCGTCCATGGCGAAGACGTTGGTGGGATCGACCATCGCGAGCGTGAGAGTCGCCCCGACGCGTGAGAGTGGAAGAACTGAGTGTTTCTGTGCGACTTCCTGGGGGATGAGCCGGAGGACGGCCTCATCGATCTGGAAGAGTTCGAGGTTGACTGAAGGAATGCCATATTGTCTCGAGAGGACGGCAGTAATCATGTCGTCGCTAACGAGACCCAATTTCACGAGATTGAAACCCAGTCTACCCCCGTGTTCACGTTGGTAGTCGAGCGCCTCTCTCAGATGCTGAGGGCTAATCAGATTTTCACGAACGAGAATTTCGCCTAGTTTGGCTGACATTTGCAGGTATGTTTCCGCTCGAGATGTTCCCGAACCTGGGATGGAAAAGAGGTGATATCGAAGCGCGCGGGGCAGACAAGAATACTATTCCGAACGGCGGCGCAAAACACCGTTGGCCAATGCATAGTACAGTTTGAACAAAGTGAGTGTCAAGAATCAATTCCAGCTGTTGAGCTGTGAAAGTTCAGGCGGATTGAAGTGCGCAGTTCAATCGTTAAGGATTTGGCGTTGCGGAGGGGTTCGTGTGAAGTTAAAACGCAAAAAAGACCGCTTCGAAGCTCTCGAAGCGGTCTTTTGACGTGAATTACTTGTCCGATAAGCTACGGACGTTTCTTTTTCGGTGCTGTTTTCTCTGGAACCACGTTCTCAGTCGATTTGAGCGCAGCGAGTATATCCTTCGCCGAAGATTTGAACTTATGGGTGTCTGGAGCGACATCTACGAAGTGTTGCAGGTAGTTTGCTGCTTCCTGAAACTTGGTCTTGTCGTTTAGCGCGTACATGGACAGCCCTGCGCCAAGGTTTGCGTCGGGATTGTCAGGTTGAGTTGCCAGGATACTCTTGTACTCAGCGAGTGCTCTCTCGCCGTCACCGGCATCCAGCAGCATTTGAGCAGCGTCTAACTGGGCCTTGGCTTTCTTCACCGGGTCTGTTTCGGCTGCGATGTATTCCTTGAAAGCGGCCAAGCCCTCTTCGCCTTTGGAGAAGTCGACCTTGCTAACAAACAGACGCATTGCCTCGGCGTTCGTTAAGAGAGCCGCGTACTTGTTCCCGTTGTATCGTTGCAACTCCGTGGGATCCGCCGGAACCGGGGCAGCCTTAATTAACTGCACAGCTTTGGCCGAAGACTCAGAGGCGGCTTTGAAGTCTGCCTTGGCGCCTTCCAACGCTGTGTTCTTGGCTGCATCTTCTGTTTCTTTGATTGATGCGTTATATCTCTCGACGCCGCGAGCCTTTAATGCGATTGAGCGATTGGTCAACAACGCAGGCTGATCAGGGTCTGCCGCGAGGCCTTCGCTGTATGCGTTGATAGCTTCTGTGTACTTGGCTATTCCCTCAGCGGAGTTATTTGCCTTGATCGCGATATTTGCAGCATTCAGCGCTTCGTTACCAGTCTTGAATGTCCTGGCGATTGTTGCGTTAGCCGCTTCAATCTTTTTATTACCCTCTTCGATCTCTTTGTTTTTCCTGATCAGTTCTTCGCGTTTTGCCTTCTCTTCGGCTGACTCTGCA
>QHXL01000035.1:0-965 GCA_003222935.1 Acidobacteriota bacterium | reverse complement strand
CGGCGCTCTTAATTTCGTCAAGGGTCAATCTCTTGCCGTCGCCGGGAGTGACAGTGATTTCGAAAGCAATGTCACGACCGACCTTAACGCCGGGAATAAAATTTGGCTGTGCGGTCGGATGGCTTGCGGCAACAGTATAGGTTCCTACAAACGGCAAACCGGCGAAAACGAATTCGCCCTTCTTGTTGGCCTTAGTGGTGTAGGGCTTGTTCATACTCATGTCCGTCCTAAACACGTCGATGTTCGCCTCGCCGAGAGGAACCTTCTGACCATCGGCCTGCTGTATCCAAACTTTGCCACGCAGTTCTCCCGTTTGCGCGGCGCCGGTTGCGGCAGACATTAGAATAAGAACGGCAACCGCAAGAACTCCAAATAAGCTTTTATAAATCATCGAACGATTCCTCCAATTTGGGTCGGACATTGAGCCAGACTGAGCGCTAGGATGCGCCTTTACCTTTCGCTGGTTGTAATGTAATTCCGTTGAGAAGCGACCTAAACTTAATAAGCTAAACGACTACTGTCAAGGAGGTAGGGGATAGGGTCTTTAACTCCGGCCTCGCGAAATGCGCGAAGTCTCAAGGCGCACGAGTCGCAGTTTCCACAGGCACGTTCCGACTCTCGATAACAGGACCACGTTAGTGCAAGAGGAGCCGACAATTCCAGCCCTCTCTCGATGATCTCCATTTTTCTCATTCCGATAACTGGTGTGCGGATTTCTATATTCGTTTCCGGCTTGGTGCCGACGTTAACGACCTGCTGAAACGCGTCGTAGAACTCTGGGCGGCAATCGGGATAGCCCGATGAGTCTTCGGCGACGGCGCCTATATAAATACTGCCGGCGTTTATGACCTCGGCCCAACTCACGGCTGAGGCTAGCAGATGAGCATTTCTAAAAGGTACGTAACTGGCCGGAATGCCGGTCGCAGAGATATTCGCTTCAGTGACGGGAATACGATTGTCTGTTA
>QHXL01000122.1 GCA_003222935.1 Acidobacteriota bacterium | reverse complement strand
GCTCTCACGGCCTCGAGCGCGCCTTTAGTTGAGACGTGCGCAAGGTGGACCTTGGCGCCGGTAAGTTTTGCCAACACGCAATCACGCACAGCATCAACATCCTCTGCAGCCGCGGGCATTCCACGCAAACCGAGAATCAATGACCAGCGACCTTCGTGCATTACACCACCGGCGCTCAGTGAAGAATCCTGACAGTGATCTACAACCGTAAGATCAAATCCCCTGGCATACTCCATAGCTCTACGCATCATCGACGCATTTGGAACAGGTCGACCGTCATCTGAGACGGCAACGATTCCCGCACTTTTCATTTCTCCCATCTCCGCAAGTTCTTTACCGCCGCTTCCTTTTGTCACAGCTCCTATGGGAAAAACATTTGCCATCTGGGCCGCTCGGCCCTTTTCAATCATGAATCGCGTTACGGCTGGATTGTCGTTAATCGGATCGGTGTTGGGCATCGCGCAAACCGAGGTCCAACCTCCTGCGACTGCGGCTGCTGCGCCTGTAGCTATAGTTTCTTTGTATTCCTGCCCAGGTTCGCGCAGGTGCGTGTGAAGATCGATAAAACCCGGTGCGACGACTAGTCCGGTAGCGTCCAGGATCTGAGCGTCTTCCGGTAATGGCTCCGATCTTTCGAGCACAGCCACGATGCGCCCGTTTTCCAGCAAGACGTTTCGACCCGCATTCATTTGTTGTGCAGGATCGACAACGTATCCATTCGCGATAACCAACTTCATCCTTTATCCACCTTGCGTTCGCGCTTCTGCTTTTTTTGCGGCTCGGATTCTTCCGGTTCGGAGTGGCTGCCCCCAGCGAGAAGATAAAGAACTGCCATTCGAACGGCGACGCCGTTTGCGACTTGATCGAGAATTAACGAGCGACCGCCATCGGCAACCTCCGAAGAAATCTCAACTCCCCGATTCATTGGTCCAGGATGCATAACAATCGCGTCCGGCGCTGCTCTCTCAAGGTGCCGGGAATTCAAACCATAATGAACGGCATACTCCCGCATCGACGGAAAGAAAGCAGCGTCTTGTCGTTCGCGCTGAATACGCAGAATCATCACGACATCGGCACCGTCAATTGCGTCTTCAAGTCGCTTTTCAATTTGCAATCCGCTGTCGACGAGTTCGCCAAATTCTGGCGGCACCAAAGTGCCGGGGCCACTCACGCTAACGGTTGCACCAAGTTTTGTTAACAAGTAAACGTTCGACCGCGCAACTCTCGAGTGAAGAATGTCTCCAAGGATCGCGACTTTTAGTCCTTTGATCTTTCCTTTGAACTCACGAATCGTTAAGGCATCGAGCAGCGCTTGAGTTGGATGTTCGTGAGATCCGTCGCCCGCATTAATGATTGGCGAATTACACATGCGCGCGAGATGTTGAGGAGCTCCGGCCATCGAATGACGGATGACAATGCAATCAGGAGACATAGCTTCGAGATTGCGAGCGGTGTCGAGCAGAGTCTCGCCCTTTGAAACACTCGAAGTCGATATGCTGACGTTTACTGCGTCGGCAGAAAGCCGTTTGGCGGCAATCTCAAATGATGTGCGGGTACGCGTGGACGGCTCGAAGAAAAGGTTGATGACAGTGCGACCGCGGAGTGCCGGAACTTTTTTTATTTCGCGTTTTGATATGTCGCGAAAAGTTTCCGCAGTATCGAGGAGATGCGTGATTTCGTCCGCCGCAAGTTCGCGGATACCGAGCAGGTGACGACGATTGAATGTTGAAAGCATTGTCTATCTAGTAGCACAGACTTCAGTCTGTGCCTTTCACTGCATTCTGAAGCTTAAATTCTTAAAGTGACACAGACTAAAGTCTGTGCTACTCGCTTGCTCGGACATAAAAAAAAAGCGGCCACTTGGCCGCTTCGATCAAGCTGACTCTGACGGCAGCTCAACGATTACCACTCCCTCTTCTTCGTCAAAGTCCTGGAGCATGACTTTGATAATCTCACTTCTCTTAGTTGGAACCAGTTTGCCAATGTAATCGGCCTGAATCGGAAGTTCGCGATGTTCTTTGCCTCGATCAATTAAAACGGCAAGTTGTACCCGTCGCGGTCTACCGTAATCGATTAGCTGATCCAACGCCGCACGAATAGTGCGTCCTGTATACAAGACATCGTCAATCAAAACGATGTTTCGATTCTCAATATCACCCGGCAACTCTGTACGATTCACAACTGGTTTGGCGCCAACAGTGGAAAGGTCGTCGCGATAAAGAGTGATATCGAGTACACCAACGGGAGGTCTTGATCCCTCGAGGTCCGCAATTTTATCTGCCATTCGTTCGGCAAGCGGAACACCTCGTCGTCTGATTCCCACGAGAAACAAATCACCTGCGCCGTGATTCTCTTCGACGATTTCTGAAGAAAGACGAGCCAATGCGCGATTGATGCGCGGGCCATCCATGATGCGTGCCTTCTCGATGAAATCCATGAGACCGGATACTAGCAAGAAAGATCTCAGATCTCAAATTTCAGATCCCAGATCTAAAACCGAACTCGCTGAATATTTTGAGATTTTGAAATTTGAGATCTGAGATCTTTCTGCTAGTCTGAAAATATCTAACGGATACGATGGTCTATCGCTCACTTTTGCGCCCGCTACTCTTTAATCTCCCTCCGGAGACAGCTCATCATTTGGCTCTGAAGTCGCTTTCCCTTGCCAGACCGTTTATCGGTCGATCACTCGCTCCAGATAAGTCGACGGCAATCAAACTTTTCGGACTAGCGTTTCCAAATCCAATTGGACTTGCAGCGGGTTTTGATAAAAACGGTGTTGCACTCCAGGAATTAGCATCACTTGGTTTTGGTCACATTGAGGCCGGAACCGTTACTTTTCATGCACAACCGGGAAACCCGAAACCGCGACTGTTTCGTCTGCCACAGGACCAGGCACTCATCAATCGAGCGGGTTTTAATAACGAAGGCGCAGCAGCGTTTGCACAACGCGTTCGCACTGCCAGGCCCGATTGCGTCTTAGGTGTAAGCATTGGCAAAAGCAAAATTACCCCACTTGAAAACGCCATCGACGACTATCTCGGAAGCTTTGACCTCGTCTACGAGGTCGCAGACTACATCGCAGTAAATGTCAGTTCGCCAAACACTCCGCAACTGCGAGAACTGCAACAGGCTGATCAACTGACTTCCCTTGTGCGGGCATTAAAGACTCGAAATCGAGAGCTACAACTCAGAATCAATCGTTCCGCACCGGTTCCAATGCTTGTTAAGTTATCGCCCGATTTGAGCACGAGTGAGCTCGAAATGATTGTCGACGTCGTTGGGAAGGAAAACGTCGATGGCATCATCGCCACTAACACAACGACAAGTCGCGACAATCTGAATTCGGCTAAACAGAAAGTGGCAGCCTGTGGTGAGGGTGGATTAAGCGGACTTCCGCTGAGAAGTCGGTCGACTGACATCGTAGCCCGGATTTATCGACTGACTGACGGAAGAATTCCAATCATCGGAGTCGGCGGTATCTTCACTGCCGAAGATGCGTGGGAAAAGATTTGCGCGGGCGCCAGCCTGGTACAGTTGTACACTGGATTCATTTACGAGGGACCGTTTGTAGCACGAAAAATCAATAGAGGACTCGTCGAGATCATGAAACGCGAGGGCGTGAGTCACTTGCAAGAAGTAATTGGAATGAAGGCGAACCGTTAACGGAGAAGGAGCAGCTTTGTCCGCGAAAGATAAACTCATCGTAGCGCTCGATGTTCAAACAATTGACGAAGCTGACGTACTGATTCGTAACTTGAAAGACGTCGCCGGTATGTTCAAGGTCGGCTCGCAATTGTTTACACTCGCTGGTCCACGATTAGTCGAGGCGATTATCAAGGCTGGAAACAAAGTCTTTCTAGATCTCAAGTTTCACGACATTCCACATCAAGTTGCCGGGGCGTCGCGAGTTGTGGCCGAACTCGGTGTTTCACTGTTCACCATCCATGCGAGTGGCGGTACGGAGATGATGAAACGAGCTGTCGATTCTGTCGCCGAGGTGTCGGAGCGAGCAGGTGTAGAACGTTCACAAATTGTCGCAGTCAGCGTGTTGACCAGCATGGACGCCGCGGCACTCGCCGAAATTGGAGTTAACACATCGCCAGCTGAGAGTGTTGCGAAATTAGTAAAGTTAGCTGAAAGTGCTGGCGTCGACGGCGTAGTTGCTTCTCCCCGGGAAGCTGCGACAACCCGATCGACCACACGTGAAGGATTCCTTATCGTCACTCCGGGAATAAGACCGTCGGAGACTGCGAATGAAGATCAAAAACGTGTCGCCACTCCAGCCGCCGCCCTTCGCGACGGCGCTGACTACCTTGTAATTGGGCGGCCGATAACTTCAGCAGCGGACCCGGTAGCTGCAGCAAATAGCATCGTTGCCGAAATGGAAGCGGTCAGCGGGTAACGAGAGGAACAAAAGGGTTCGTTGAACGTGTAAACTGAGGCAAGACTTACTATTTGCCCTGTTTTTGATTTGAAACTATCATGCGACGGTGAATCTCAGTTTGAAACTTCGGCTCATTTTCAGTTTACCCATCCTCTTTCTCTCGCTTTCATTTCCAGTTTTTGTCCAGGAAACTAATGGCGCGAGCTCGACTGCCTTCGCGCAGGCGCCCTACAAGGTCGGGGAACATCTCACTTACAACGTTTCGTTCTCAAACTTTCCGTCTATCGCGTATGTCGATCTGCAAGTTGTTGCGCGAGGCATGTACGAGGGACACGATACAGTTCAACTCCGCGCGCATGCACAAACTACAGGTGTCGTAAACGTCGCTCTCTTCTCGATCAATAATGAATACACAACCTACGTTGACGCAGAGACGGGCATTCCTTTCCAGAGCAAGGTTGTCGTTCGCGACTCAGCGACGCAAGCGGAGCAAACCGTCGATATGAGTCAGGGTACAGGCGCCGAAGCGTCGCAGAGGTCGATTCCCGGTACTTACGATTTCCTATCAGCTTTCTATCGAGTTCGCGCGATGCCACTCGCTCAGGGTTCGACGTACCTGATCAATATCAAAACTGAGGGCCAGGATTATCGGGTCGAATTCAAAGTAACCGGCACAGACGTAATAAGAACAAACGGCGGATCGTTCACCACTGTAGTTGCAAACGTTCGAGTAAGCGGAAATTCTCCAATTAAAGACATACGCGTTCACTTTACAGACGATGCGCGTCATATACCGGTTTTGATTACAGGCAAGGTCAGTACAGGAAAGTTAGAAGTCGAATTAGCAGGCTCGGAAATCATAAAGCCACCAACGGCGGCCACGGCGCCAATCGCCACGGTGGATCCGGCTGCAAGGCCTACTCCGACACCAACGCCGAGACCGACGCCCAAGCCTCAACCAACTCCGGCTCAACCAGTCAATAATCCAGATTGGCCTTTTACAATTGGCGAGCAACTGAACTATCAGGTCTTCATCGGGACGAGTAACACTCCCCTCGGCCTGGCAACATTTCAGGCGCGGGGACGCTCCCGATACTTTGAGCGTGATGGTTTGAGTCTATCGGTCACCGCACAAACAACCGGCGCCGCTGCTCGCCTGTTTGTTGCCAACGACACGATTGAGTCGTACGTCGATCCAATTACCTTCCTTCCCTATCGCACGGTGCAGAACCTTTCTGAAGGTAAACGTCGTTTGAATGAAACCCTTCAGGTCGATCAAGTAAAGGGACTTGTAACAACCGACAAAGGAAAACGGATTGAGATTCCGGTCGGCACACACGACTACCTGAGTCTCTTTTATGTCATTCGCTCTTTTAATATCGTCCAGACAAAGAGAAATGCGATTTCCGTGCTGGTCGAAGGTAAGCCAAAAACCATCTTTGTAAATTCGCTTAAGCGAGAGACGATCGAGATTGGAAACCAAAAGATCTCGGCCATCGCGATCTCCCTGACCACCGATGATCAGCAGGCTGACAAGTATCAGCTGCGAATGTGGGTTAGTAATGACCGTCGGCGTCTTCCCTTGCGAATCACCTGCATGACTGAACTCGGCCTATTGCGCGCCGACCTCGCCATCGTCCCCACCGCAACTCAGTAACCTGTCGGATAAGCTTTAGAGGCTCTTGCAAGATAGTTATTCAGAATCACGACACGCTTAAAAACCTCTTGCATAAGTCAGGACCAGCAGAAACAAGGACCTGAACTTTGTGCAAGTTGGGAAGGGCGGGTTACCCCCGCTGGCCTAAGTAAAGAGCTACATCGGGGTTCGTCTAGCCAGGCCAGCGGGGGTAAACCGCCCTTCCCAACTTGCGCTAGATTCAATTTCTTTTTTCGCTGATCCTGACTTTTGCAAGCTGCTTTTTAGCTTGTCGTGAGGTCATAGACGACTTATCCAACTAAAGAGCCGCCCCAAGCTTCGCCTGAAATTGAAATCTGTTTTCAACTTAGGGTATACTCGGATCCGCGGTTGTTCATGTTCCCATTTTGCCGCGAGTTCTAACTGCGTGGTTTGCACTTAAAAGTATGTTTAATTCATTCATCATCGTACTTCGCGAGGGATTTGAGTCGTTCCTTTTAGTAGCCGTAATCGTTTCCTACCTTAGGAAAGCCAACCAGAAATGGCTCACGCCTGCCGTCTACACGGCAATTCTGCTGGCCGTTTCAGCAAGTCTCGGACTGGCCTATCTCCTTAATAAAGGAATCGACGACCAAACTGTTACTTCCCTTTTCGGAGTGACCATCGGTGGATACATCAGTCAGTTCTTCGCAAACGAAGCTCTGCGAGAAGCGGTGCTGGGAGTTGTCGCGATTGTCATGGTAGGGACTCTCGTAGTGCATATGTGGCGCAGTGGACCAAAGATTCAGCAACACATGCGCGAACGCCTGTCGGTGGCGTCGTCGAAGAGTTCGCGATTCGCAGCAATCGCAGCGGTCTTTCTGTTTACTTTTTTGATGATTACTCGCGAGGGAATGGAAACTGCACTCCTGCTGATGCAGGTTCGCGATCCACAACTTATTCAAGGCGCCGTGTTAGGACTTGTTGCCGCTGGTGCTCTTGCATGGGCCTGGGCACGCTTTGGTCACCTGATAAATGTGAGGCGCTTTTTCCAGGTCACTGGCGTTTTTCTACTGCTCTTCATGGTCCAGGTTGCAATTTATACCTTTCATGAGTTTGCGGAAGCCGGGCTGCTACCCAACAGTGAGTTCCTCCATGAGGCAACTGAGAAGTTCTCGCCCGACGGACTTTATGGCAAATGGTTCTCGTTGGTGATGGTTGTAGGCTGTGGTATCTGGCTGGCCGTTGCCTGGTTCAGAGACAAACTCAAAGACGCACGCGTTGCCGCACTGCCCAAGCTCGAGGGCACAAGCTAGATCAACTTGGCCAACTCGCGTTTCAAAAGCTTACCTGTAGGCCCTTTCGGAATATCCTTTACAAAGCGAATCGTCTTCGGACACTTGTAATCGGCAAGACGCCCTTTGCAAAACTCGATCACTTCATCTTCACTCGCTTCACTTCCCTCTCGTAACGACGGCTGCTGCTGAAATCGCCGGATGTTGATAGAGCACTTCGTCTATTTCCCGTGGATAAATATTTTCTCCGCCGCGAATAATCATGTCCGACTTGCGATCGACAATGAAGTAGAAGCCATCTGCGTCGCGATAACCAATGTCGCCCGTGTGAAACCAACCGCCACGAAAGGCGGTCGCATTAGCCTCGGGGTTCTTGTAGTAACCCTTTAGAATGTTCTCACCACGGAGCACAATTTCACCGAGAGCTCCATCTGGTACTTCTTTATCGTCGTCGTCGACAACCCGCATCTCATTTCCAATTGGCAGACCACAGGAACCGGCACGCCGTCGCTTGTCCGGCGGGTTAAATGTAGAACGACAGGTGGATTCGGACAATCCATAACCTTCAATGACCAGACAATGAAACGTCTCTTCAAAGCGCCTGATAGTTTCCGCCGGTACAGGAGCAGAGCCACACATTGCGAAGCGAAGTTGATTTGTGTTCAGTCCTTCAGGCACGCCCTCGGGATAAGTCGACAACAACATAGACAACATCGTCGCGACTGAACCGAATGAAGTGATCTGGTAATCAGAGATGATTTGCCAAAAACGGGACGCCGAAAACTTTTGACTTACCACACTCGAGCAGCCGGCATAGAGCGCTGACATGGTTGTCACTGACACAGCATTCATGTGAAACAATGGCATCATGGTTAGCAAACGATCGTCGGGTCCGAATCCCAACCAATCGCTGATCTGCCTTGCGTTCGCGAGGAGGTTACCGTGAGTCAACAAGCAACCTTTTGGTTTTCCGGTTGTACCCGACGTGTAAATGATGATTGCTGGGTCGTCTAACGAGGTTTCGCCGACTTTCAGAGCGTCTACGTCAGCATCTCTGGTTGCGTCCGCTTCGTCGTCGAAAGGGATAACCGCTTCCAGTGAAGGAAGCTGTTTGCGAAGTGGGGCGATTATTGGCAGAAACTCCGAATTAACTAATAAAGCTTTCGCTTCGGAGTTGGAAATGACGTAGACAAGCTCCTGGGCTTTCAGCAAAGAGTTTATTGGTCCAGCCAAAGCACCGAGCTGCCAGCACGCGAAATAGGCGATAACATATTCGACGCTATTCGGCAGCATCAGGCTGACAACGTCGCCTTTTTCAATTCCCTTCGACGATAAGAGCGCCGACGTTCGGTTCACTGCTTCGGCAAATTCGTGATAAGTAAACTGTCGCCCATCTGATTGAGAAAAAAGAAAGTGCTTGTCGGGTTGTTCCTCGACTCGTGTGCTCAACAACTCAGAAATGTTTCGCAATTGGTTCAACTATCGTTCTCCGCCTCTCGAAAAGTAGCATACGCTACAACACTCGCAAGTGACTTTCAAAGATGTCTTAATAGCAATGAACTAACACAGACCAAAGCAACCCGCCGCTACCGCGTTACGGTACTGACTGGTATATTTACGCCCGCTCGAAAGGCAAAGAAAAGATCGCAGCTTTTAGCACGGTGAATTATCCATGACTACTTATCAAAACTTTATTAACGGCAAGTGGGTTAAATCAACCTCCGGAAAGTCCGTTCAAAATATCAATCCCGGCAATACTGACGACATAATCGGCGACACTCCCCTGGCAACACGAGAAGAAGCTCGGGCAGCCGTTGAGGCCGCCGCCGAAGCTTTCCGCGCGTGGCGATCAACGCCCGCTCCAACGCGTGGACGAATAGTCGGCAAGGCTGCTCGTCTGATGGAAGAGCACAAATCGCTGAGTCACGTGGCGAATTGCAACGTTCCATAAACGTCGCCGAGTTTTGTGCTGGTGAATCAAGACGTCTGACTGGCGAGACGATCCCTTCCGAACTTCCCTTAAATTTTGCGTACACGATCAAACAGCCCTTGGGCGTTGTGGCGGTTGTGACCCCATGGAATTTTCCAGTGGCTATCCCGGTATGGAAAATCGCGCCAGCACTCGTAGCCGGTAACGCCGTTGTTTTTAAGCCGGCGACAATTACCCCAGGCACAGCAACTCGCATCACTGAAATATTTGCGGAGGCCGGCATTCCACCGGGAGTCCTGAACCTGATCATTGGATCCGGATCCGAGGCAGGAGACGAGATCATCAACCATCCCGCGGTGAAAGCAATCTCGTTTACAGGCTCCAACGGTGTTGGTATTCGACTTTACGAACAAGCTTCGCGACGTGGCGCCAAGGTCCAGTGCGAAATGGGCGGCAAGAACCCAGTCGTGATCCTGGAAGACGCGGATATGGATCTCGCCGTGGAATCGACCGCACAGGGTGCGTTTGGTTCGTCAGGTCAACGCTGCACGGCAACGAGTCGTGCCGTGGTTGTGAATGAAGTTGCGGATGAATTTGTGAAACGCATTGCCGCGCGGGCCGAGTCGATGCGTATTGGCGACGGATCAGATCCGCAGACTGAAATGGGGCCGAGTGTGGACGAGAGTCAATACAACACAGTCCTGGAGTACATTGAGATCGGCAAGGAAGACGGCGCGACGATGGTTTGTGGTGGTTCACGCGCAACCGGTGACGGACTCGACAAAGGCTATTTTGTACGACCAACCGTTTTCGACCATGTCACTCCAGACATGCGCATCGCGCGGGAAGAAATCTTTGGGCCAGTCTTATCGGTACTGCGCGTGAAGGATTTCGACGAAGCCATGCAGGTCGCGAATGATTGCGAGTATGGTTTGTCGTCGTCGATCTTCAGCAACGACGCGGGCCGCATCTTTCGTTTCGTTGACGATATCGAAACTGGAATGACTCACATCAACTCACCAACGACCGGCGGCGAAGCTCACATTCCGTTTGGCGGGACAAAAGGTACAGGCATTGGCGACCGCGAACAGGGTTCGACGGCACTGGATTTCTATACCGAACTCAAAGTTGTCTACGTCGATTACACTGGAAGAAAGCGCGAAGGAAATCTTTACTAAGCGAGGTTATACTCCTTGACCCGCAGAACAATCATCCTATTCGTATTGACGGTCGGGCTGTTGACTCTTGAATCCGCAGCGGCCCAAACACGACAAAGCGTCTATACAAACCTCGACGATAAACATTGTCGCACTCTCAAATCGGACGTATCCGAAGCGGGAGAATATCTCGGACGGTGTACGGGAACTGCCGGCTACACACTGCTAGTGGCAGAAGGCGATCTACGTCAGAACATCACGGTTGTCACTCCGCAAAAAGTTAAACATTCACTAGAACTGTGGAGTACCGTGAGCTCCGCATTTTCGAGCCTTGGTCCACAGGCAGAATGGCGTGTCGTAAAGCAAAAGAATAAGACCACTCCAGTAGCTCTAATCGTCCGCTATAACGCCAGCGAAGATAGCGAACACCCCGAGAAGACAACGTCGTATCTCGTCGTAACAAAGATCACGTCCAAAGAGGTCTGTGTCACCGACAGAATAAGACCCGGGCCAAATGCCAACGAGGAGGCCCGTCGACTCGCGGACGAAGCCGCAACCAAACCCTGCCTTACTGAAAAACACTAAACGCGCCAAATGGAAACGATCAACTGTCCTTCCTGCAACGTTCAAAACACAACCGCTGACGATGCATGCAAGCAGTGTGGTGAATCTCTCGCCGCCGCCAAGCTCCAACACAGCATCGACGAAATTAACAAAGCGACGGCGAAGATGCGCGAACTGACTACTCCGCGGAAGTCGTTCTACTCTATCAACGGATGCGGAACAATGCTGCTCGACTACCGGGCGCTGAGTGATGGAACGTTCGAAGCCGTGCGTTGGGTAACGATCATTGGCCTTCCAATTATTCCCCTGGAGGCTTACGTGATCGAGCCGGAGAGCCAGGAGCATACTTACGGACGCGAAACGTCGAAGTTTTCAATCGTGCGAAAGACATCGCTTTCGTTGGCCCGTATCTTTCGGACCTACGGTCTTGCTGTCGTGGCACTTCTTCCGATCGTCGTTGGCTCGCTGAATAGTAGCTGGATAAACCGAACTCTCGGCGGTCCACTCGCGGCGCTGGCAATGTTGCTGGCGATTGTTTGGGGTGGCTACCTTATCTTCTTTCGCTTGAAGAACGACAGTAAAGCATATAAGAAGAAGCCGACACATAAATCAGCCCACTCGGTGTAATCTTTGGATAAC
>QHXL01000603.1 GCA_003222935.1 Acidobacteriota bacterium | reverse complement strand
AGTTTTGGGAGGAATCGGCAACATCCCCGGCGCTATGCTGGGAGGTCTGCTGATCGGCATCACTGAAACTATGGTCGTGGGCTATCTTTCACCGACATACAAAGACGCCGTCGCTTTTGCCATTCTAATCTTGATACTCCTTTTCCGTCCTTCCGGTCTTCTGGGTACGGTGGCTCAGGAAAAAGTTTGAGGAACTCGTGTTGAAGTCTGAAACCGCACTTTGGTTTCCGGCCTTTTGATTTCTATGCCTCGCTACCTGCGCAATCTAATCATCGCCGTAATCGTACTCGCCGTTCTGTTCGGCCTCGACCTCGTTTTTCAAGGTCGAGCAATCAGTCCCTACTTCAGCCGTATTCTGATGTTATCGGGCATCGCGATAACGCTGGCTGTCTCTCTTAATCTAATCAACGGATTCACCGGACAGTTCTCAATAGGACATGCGGGATTCATGGCAGTAGGCGCGTATTCGTCCGCCTATTTCTCGGTGAACTATGGCGTCAATCTGGCGACTGTACTGGGTGGGGGAAAACTTGGATGGATCGTAGCGCTTACCCTGGCAACAATAATTGGCGCAGTCGCTGCAGGCATTGCCGGACTCGCGGTGGGTATTCCTTCACTTCGCTTGAAGGGAGATTACCTCGCAATCGTCACGCTCGGTTTCGGTCAGATCATCGTCGTCTTTTTAAATAATATTGAAGCGGTAGGTGGCGCGCGCGGTTATTCGGGTATTCCGATTGTTAAGAGTTTCTTCTGGATCTTTCTGGTTGCGATTCTTACGATTGTCATCGTCTACAACATGGTCAACTCCGCTTTTGGACGAGCCCTAATATCAATTCGCGAAGACGAACTGGCTGCTGAAGCCATGGGCGTCAACACGACGCGTTACAAAGTCATGGCTTTCGTGATCTCGTCGGCTATGGCTGGCGCGGGCGGTGTGCTGCTCGCGCACTTCGATGGCTACCTCAATCCGAAGTCTTTTGAGTTCATCAAGTCGTTTGAAATCCTCATCATGATCATTCTTGGTGGGCTGGGTTCGATTGTCGGCTCCGTGCTGGGTGCAATTCTGTTGACGGTGTTACCGGAAGCCTTGCGAGGATTCGCCGAGTATCGAATGGTTATCTATTCGTTACTCCTGATCATACTGATGATCGTACGTCCGCAAGGATTGTTAGGCTCTACTGCGGCGTTTAAAAACTGGCGCAGGCGCTTCAAGAAAGCGAACACGCGGCCTGCCGAGACAAAGACTCCCGAATCACTAGGGGAGGAAAAGCCTCGATGAGTACGCCAAAAAATCACATGCTTAGAACCGACAAAATGACGATTCGTTTTGGCGGACTGTGCGCGGTAAACGAGTTGACCCTGGAGGTCGCAAAGGGCGAGATCTTCGGACTGATTGGGCCAAACGGTGCGGGAAAGACGACGATTTTCAACCTGTTAACTGGCGTGTACGAACCAACGTCGGGTGAAATTTTCTTTAACAATCAGCGTATCGACGGCCTGCGGCCTTATCAGATTGCCGCCCGCGGAGTTTCGCGAACATTTCAAAACATCAGATTGTTTCCCAGCATGACCGTGCTCGACAACGTGATGACGGCTTGTCACATTCACGTGGGCCAAAGGTTGATCGATGCTGTACTGCGGACTCCGAAGTTTTCGCGGGATGAAAAGAAACATCGGGATTACTGTTTCGAACTGTTAGAAATTTTCGACCTTGCAAAATTTGCCGATGAAGGCGGCACCAGTTTGCCGTATGGCTCGCAACGTCGACTTGAAATCGTGCGCGCTCTTGCTACAAGGCCTCAGCTGCTCCTGTTGGACGAACCGGCAGCGGGCATGAACCCGTCGGAGCAGGAAGACTTGATGCACCTGATCAAACAAATTCGGGACCGCTTTGGTCTGACGATACTTTTGGTCGAACACAACATGAAAGTTGTGATGGGTGTTTGCGAACGAATTCAAGTAGTTGATTACGGCAAGTCGATCGCCCTGGGTTTGCCACAGGAAATCAAGAACGATCCGAAGGTCATCGAAGCCTATCTCGGGGACTGATGAGCTTGGTCTTTGTGCTTATTCAGAACATCGTGATCCTTGTTCGTTAAGTAGAAGTTAGCGCGATTCCAAAAGTCAAAGTACAAAGATCAAAGCACTAAGATCAAAAACCCTCTTATCAAAATGCTTACGCTATCAAACGTTTCAGTTAACTACGGCGCCATTGAGGCCTTAACGGGCATTTCTCTACACGTCGAACAGGGCGAAGTGGTGACTCTGATTGGCGCAAATGGCGCCGGCAAGACAACGACGCTCCGCACAATCACAGGACTGCTTGAACCACGCTCCGGTACCGTGCATTTTGAAGGTGAAGACATCAGTGGGACCGCCACTCATAAGCTGGTCGCTCGGGGAATCTCGATGTCGCCCGAAGGACGTGGCGTTTTCGCGAATCTTACCGTGCGTGAAAACCTTCAGATGGGTGCGTACCTGAACAAGAACAAGCGCGCCATTGCGGCAGACATGGAACGCGCCTTTAAGATGTTTCCGCGACTCAAGGAACGAGAAGCGCAAAAGGCTGGGACCCTCTCAGGCGGCGAGCAACAAATGCTGGCAATGGGTCGCGCGCTGATGTCGAACCCGCGACTCCTGTTACTTGATGAACCATCACTAGGACTTGCGCCACTTGTAGTTCACACAATTTTTGAAGCAATCGACGAAATCAAAAGTAAGGGAACGACAATTCTTCTAGTCGAGCAAAATGCTCATGCAGCATTGGGTCATTCCGACCGCGCCTACGTTCTCGAGACAGGGCGAATCGTCATGGAAGGTCCTTCGAAGGATTTAGCCGCTGACCCCAGGATCAAAGAAGCGTATCTCGGTGAGTAGCACAAGCACTAGCAGCGCCCCTGCGGAACCTGAGCCACATAAGGAAGCGACCTGGCTCCAATTGCGACAAGCGATTCCACTGCTCGGTCTCCTGCTACTCCTCTTATCTCCCTCCTGTAACAATCCAGCTAACCAAAACGGAATTACCACACCAACCACGATCAAGATCGGATACTTCGGTGACCTGAGTGGTCCGACATTCAATTTCGGCCAGTCAGCAATCAATGGTGTGTTGATGGCGGTCGATGAGATCAATCAAGGCGGCGGGATTGACGGTCGAAGAATCGATGTAGTGATCGAGGATGACGGCGGTAGTCCGGAACGCGCGGCAGCGCTGGCAGGAAAGTTGATCGACGAGGACAAGGTTGTTGCGATTGTCGCTGGAGGAACGTCGGGAAACAGTCGGGCTGCGGCACCAAAAGCGCAATCAGCGAAGCTTCCTTTGATCTCTTCATCTGCGACTGATCCGGCGGTAACCCAGGTCGGCGACTACATCTTTCGCGCCTGTTTTGTCGACGCGTTTCAAGGTGAAGTAA
>QHXL01000121.1 GCA_003222935.1 Acidobacteriota bacterium | reverse complement strand
GACACCTTCCGCTTTCCCAAAGGCTGACAGCATCTTGAGATTCGCTCCCGTGCCACATCCAACATCGAGAATCCTTGGATTGTGATTATTCAACATTGGAAGGATTTGCTCCACGAGACTCTGAATAATTCGACGTCGACCCAGGTACCACCAGTGAGTTTCTTCAACCTGATAAAGAATCGGATAGTGATGCGCCTGCATCTCTTTTGGCAGATCAGCGGCGACTGAACTGTTTCTAACTTCTTGAATTGGTAGTTACCTTGCAGCTTTCTTCGTAGTGGTCCATGAGGACAGCAACTAGACTCAATCTTGTCGGCTTTCTGACCTCACGCTTAGCATAACCCGTGAAGTAGCCGAGACGCGACTTTAGCCGAGAGAATCAGGGAAGCACACAACCCTCCTTCTGACCTGTTAACTACCATTCATGATAACCTCAACCGAGTCAGTACCAAGACCCGACGCTACCGCGTTACGGTACTGACTGTCTCTGAGTTGCTATGAGAATGACGTCGTCACAGATCGATAATTATTCAACCAACGGTTTTGTCGTCCTCGAAGGCTTCGTTGAACCATCCGAGTGCGATGTGTTACGTCATCGAATCGAGCAGATGGTCCAGGAGTTTGATCCGTCGGGCGTAGTTTCGATCTTCACAACTCGCGAACAAAAGCGCGTCGCGGATGATTACTTCTTCAGTTCAAGTGGCAAAATCCATTTCTTCTTTGAAGAGAATGCCTTCAACCCGGACGGCTCATTGAAACAGTCGAAGGAGAAATCCATCAACAAGATCGGGCATGCCCTTCACGATTTGGATCCTGTATTCAATCGGTTCTCACGCAGTGAAAAACTAAAACAACTTGCTGACGACTTAGGAATGCAGAATCCTCTTCTGCTCCAGTCGATGTATATTTTCAAACAACCAAACATCGGTGGCGAAGTCGTGTGTCACCAGGACAGTACGTTCCTTCACACGGAGCCAATTGAAATTGTGGGACTTTGGTTTGCTCTCGAAGATGCAACCGTTGAGAACGGATGTTTATGGGCCATCCCCGGTGGTCACAAGTATGGCTTGAAATCACGTTGGGCGAGAAATGGTTCAGGAGGAATGGAGTTGAAGACATTGGATTCCGAACCATGGCCGGAAGAAGAACTGGTTCCGTTAGAAGTGAAAAAGGGAAGTTTGATACTACTTCACGGGCTGCTTCCTCATCGCAGTCTGGAGAACAAGTCTTCAAAGTCCCGACATGCCTACACGCTGCACCTCATCAGTGCAGACGCCAAATATTCCGAAGACAACTGGCTCCAGCGCCCCGCTTCTATGCCGCTAAGTGGGTTTTGACTCAGGTACCTCGTTCGTGTTGTTTGGTGTGATTGTGGATCGTCTCCTTCGCGGAAGGTCCAAGAAACCACACGAACGAAATCTTTAGTTAGGGCTTCCTTAAGTTTGTCGAGTGTGTTCAAGCGAGAGTCACAGGCGTTGACGAAACGAATCCCCGTACTTACTATCGCCAACTGACACCGAGAGCAGTTCTCACTCAACGCTGAACTATTCATGAAGACAACAAATTGCCCCAAGTGCGGTCTCGCCATTTCTGACGAGTATCAGTTTTGCTTGCAGTGTGGAACCGATCTCAAGGCAGGAACGGACTCTCAAGAGTCTGCGGCTGAAGACTCTCAGGTGCAACCGCCTACAGTAGTTTGGGTCGAGCCGACTCAGCCCTCATCACTTGGTCCAAATGTAAGAAGAAGTGCGCGACCACAAGCGCCCCAAAGTACCATCCTCTTCCAGGGACCAAATCACAAGCTACAGTCACCCTCATCGAGAACGGGATCGCCTCGTTCGAAACTGCCCTGGGTCGTGGGAGGCCTGTGGGTGTTGGTAGTCATCGCGGCGCTCAGCTATCTATTGCTCGTCAGAAACAAAGCAACAGAAACTGACCACTCGATCCCTGAGGTACATTCCGCGACGCCATCACCCACGATTTCTCCGGATGGGACGTTGTTTGCCGCGTCTTCGCCAACAGCGCCGCCCACAGATACAGCTTCACCTTCTACTCATACTGCCGCAACCACTCCGGCCCAAACGCCAACGCCCGCTACGGCGTCATCGACTCCTCCAGTCGAAGCTACGAAAATATATTCCAGTCGAGAAGTCGACAAACGAGTGATGATCTTATCGAAACCTAAAGCGAGCTACACCGATGAAGCGCGAAACAATCAGGTAATGGGCACAGTCGTTCTTAAGGTTGTTTTCGGCGCCAACGGGAGTATTGAGAATGTAACTGTCGTAAGTGGCTTATCACATGGTCTGACTGAGAATGCGATTGCCGCTGCGCGGAGCATGAAGTTTGAACCGGCGCAAAAGAATGGCGTCGCAGTTTCAACCGTCATGCAGGTCGAATATAACTTCAATCTTTACTGAGTGGTTGCATAGGCTTCAGTCTGTGTGAATCAAAATACAAGAACCTCAAGCTTTAGTTGTAGTTTGAATTGGTGTGTCGAATACTGAATCAACACAGACTTAAGTCTGTGCTACTCAGTTACTTGGCCTTAACAAGCCGCGGAAGATACCCTGGACGCGCACCTGACTGGCGGGAACAGTTAACGGTTGAAGCTGGGAATTGGCGGGCTGTAATTCAACATTGACACCACGTCGATACAGGCGTTTCAAAGTCGCCTGATTCTCTTCAATCAGCAACGCGACAACAATCTCACCATCGCGTGCGTCAGTACGATTCTCAATCAATGCGATATCACCATCGCAGATATGTTCATCAATCATCGAGTCGCCCTTCACGCGCAGAGCATAGACTCGATCCGGGCTAACTCGTCCAAGCAAGAAACGCGGCACCGGAATGCGCTCTTCATAATCGACTACTTCGAGTGGCGCTCCGGCAGCGATACGCCCAAGCAGTTTTACTTCACACAGCGAGTCACTACTTGGTTCTTCCACTTTTACATTCAACGCAAACGATCCGTCTTCATGTTCCCGCGAAAGTAGACCACGACGCTCAAGAGCAGCGATGTGCTTTGCAATCGTCGCGCGAGACTTCACACCAAACTGACGGGCGATTTGAGTATAGGAAGGTACGTAACCGTGGCGTTCGAGGAAACGAGTAATGTAATCGAGAATCTCTTTTTGTCGCTGCGTACGAGGAAGCATAGTCATCAGCAATTCCCGATCGTAACCCGCTTGTATGAACAATGCCGACCATTAAAGGTGACGAGGCATTCTAGGTTGCACACCCAGACGCGTCAAGCGTTTGTTGTTTTTGACACGGAAAGCATCCACTGATTACACCGATACACAGATTCAAAAACAATCGGCGGCAGCACTGATCCAAATTAGAATCTGCGTACTCTGTGTAATCTGTGGATGACGTATCTTCAACGAATCGAGTAACGAACAAGCGTTCGCGGAAAGATTCTGACTGCCACGGGCATTTCTGAAAACGACATTGGCTTGCCGGTCAATACGTCTGTCGCGTTCTTGCCGTAGATGGCTTCGTTGAGATCATTGTCAGGACTGATGTATGCGCCTTTGAGTGCGGCGCCGATATACGCACCTTTACTTCGCGAGTATGACAGGATGCCGGCACCGAGTCGGAGGTTAGTTGACGCAGCGGCATCACGTCCGACTGGACCAGCAGACACACCTGCCTCCCCACCAAGTTCAAACTTATCTTTCAGCAATCCATTAATGCCATCCTCATTCATGATCAGAAAGACATAGTCAGTCTTCTGCGCGCCAATCTGAGGACCGAAGCTGCCGCCATTGATATTGAAGAATGCAGGAGCACTCCAGCCACCTTTCACGCGGCGACTTATTACTCCCTGACCACCACGTCCGCCGATAAGGAAAGCGGCTTTCACGACACTCGGAAACACTGCAATCGCCTCAGCCTTATCGAGTAACTCTTTGGGAATTGCACTGTCCTTTACGTTCATGATGTCCGCAAAAGATTCAGCCGCATCACCGGAATGACGCGCGGCATCCTTTGTCCGCGAGTTGTTTTGTGCTGAGGTCAGGCCGGCGCCAAGGGCAACGACGGCGACAATAGTGAAAATAATTAGAGTCCGAATCAGGGGCATTATTAGTTTTCCTCCTACTTAGCTAGATGCAATTCTGTCGGCAAAAGTCTTTCTATTTCAAGTGCTTGCCCGTTAAAGCGACATCCGTCGTAACCGCAGGGCATTCGCGATTACCGATACGGAACTTAAACTCATCGCAGCGGCTGCCATCATCGGGTTGAGCAGTACCCCCAACACTGGATACAGAATTCCGGCAGCAATAGGTATGCCCAATGAATTGTAAACAAAAGCAAAAAACAGATTCTGTCTGATGTTGCTCATGGTCGCTCGACTCAAGACTCGAGCACGAACGATCCCGCGCAAGTCGCCCTTAACGAGAGTTAAGTCGGCGCTCTGCATTGCGATGTCAGTCCCAGTTCCCATCGCAATCCCAACGTCAGCTTGTGCGAGTGCGGGTGCGTCGTTAATTCCATCACCTGCCATAGCAACGATACTTCCTTTCGCTTGCAGGTCCTTCACCACTTCTGCTTTTTGGTGTGGCAGCACATCAGCAACAACTCGATCGATACCTAGTTTCTGCGCTACTACCTTGGCGGTCGCTTCGTTGTCGCCCGTGAGCATCACGATCGTAAGACCCTCGGAGTGGAGCTTAGCTAATGCCTCCCTCGCAGAATCCTTGATCGTGTCCTGAACTCCGATAAGTCCAGTGATCTTCTTTTCAATCATCACAAACATCACCGTCTGACCCTGACGGCGCATTTCATCAACCCGGGACTCGATCACCGTAGATGGATCGACATTGAACATCTCGAGCAGCTTCCGATTACCCAGCGCCACAAATCGTCCTTCTACCTCTCCACTTACGCCCACGCCTGTATAAGATTTGAAATTAGTGACCTTACCCAACTCCTGGCCACGTTCGATTGCTCCTGCAACGATCGCTTCAGCTAGTGGATGTTCGCTAACACTTTCGAGAGTGGCGGACAAACGAAGAATAGTCTCTTCAGCAAAACCTTCCGCAGCCACGACGCTTACCAACTTCGGCCTGCCTTCAGTCAGCGTTCCGGTCTTATCGACGATCAGAGTATCTACCTTCCGCAATGTTTCGATCGCCTCGGCATTACGAAAGAGCAATCCATTTCGAGCGGCCGTTCCAGTTGCAACCATGATTGACATCGGCGTCGCAAGGCCGAGGGCACAAGGGCACGCGATGATGAGTACTGAAACGGCATTGACCAATCCAAACGACAGTCGAGGCTCTGGTCCAACGATAGCCCAGACAATAAACGTCACGCCGGCAATTGCAATCACTGCGGGTACAAAATACGACGCGACTCGATCGGCAAGTCGCTGAATCGGTGCCCGACTTCGTTGGGCCTCCGCCACCATCTTTACGATTTGGGCGAGTAATGTATCCGAGCCAACACGCTCGGCACGCATGATGAAACTTCCTTGTTGATTGAGTGTGCCGCCAATAACTTTGTCGTCGGGACTTTTTTCAACCGGAATAGCCTCACCGGTTACCATCGACTCGTCGACACTGCTGGTTCCTTCAGTTACTGCTCCGTCAACAGGAATCTTTTCGCCAGGTCGAACACGCAATTGATCCTTAACCCGGATCGTTTCTAGTGGCACATCAATTTCAGCTCCATCGTCGAGCACCTTTCGCGCTGTCATTGGCGCCAGGCCAAGTAACGCCTTAATCGCAGCGCTTGTTTTGCTACGCGCCTTCAACTCGAGCACCTGGCCGAGTAAAACGAGCGTCGTAATCACGGCAGCCGCTTCAAAGTAGACTGGAACCGCATTCCCGTGCCCTTTTATTGAGTGAGGGAAAATGCCAGGGAATAGAGTGGCGACCACACTGAACGAATACGCCACGCCTACACCCAAGCCGATCAACGTGAACATGTTGAGACTGCGATATGTGATTGATTGCCATGCGCGAACGAAGAATGGCCAGCCACACCAAAGCACAACAGGAGACGATAGGACCAACTGAATCCAGGTGAGTGCTGATGGTGATATGAGATTTTGAAGCGGAGCACCCGGGATTAGATCGCTCATACCGATAAAGAACACGGGAACGGTCAGCACCAGGCCGATCCAAAAACGCCGTCTCATATCTGCGAGTTCGGGATTCTCGTCCTCGGCCAGAGAGATCGACCTGGGCTCGAGCGCCATTCCGCATATCGGGCAACCACTTGGTGCGTTCCGCACAATCTCGGGATGCATCGGACAGGTGTATTCGATCTGCTGTTTAGGTGCTTCAATGACTTCCGGTTCCAGTGCCATCCCACACTTCGGGCAGGAGCCATGACCCGTCTGCCGCACTTCTGGATGCATCGGACAAGTGAAAGTGCCATTTGATTTATTTCTGCTTATCGAGACAGGTTGTATAGCAACCGTACGTGAAGAAGGTTCAAGATACGATTGAGGATCCTGACTGAACTTTTGCAGGCAGTGTTTGGCGTAAAAGTAGTAAGTCTTGTCGCCGTATGCAAACGATCCCGCTGACGACTCGGGATTTACGATCATCCCACAAACTGGATCAATGGCTGTTGGGGCGTCAGATTTTTTTGGTTCCATGTCTTCGTTGAAGATGATGACATCTCATTGGACCTAATACAAAAGGCGGGAGTTGCTGTTCGGTGCACGTTGAGGTTAGATACAAACGATGAACACGCCGCCCATTAAAGGTTTAATAATGACTTTGTCACTTGGTTTGCTGAGCGCATGCTCTACTCAACCCAAAAATTCGCAACCGGAAGGACCAGCGGCCGCGGTACAAACTCGAGCCTACCAAGCCGTTGGTATAGTCAAGGGAGTCGATACCAAGACGACTGTGATTGAGATAGATCATGAAGACATTCCCGGATTGATGCCTGCGATGCAGATGCAGTTTCACGTGAAAGACAAAGCCATACTGGAGGGTTTAGCAACGGGCGATCACGTAGCGTTCACAGTTGAGAATGGCGTTGGTGGTATGAAGATAACTGCGATTCAAAAGAAGTGAGGAGTAGTTGTTTATCTAAGAACCGGGGCAGCACAGTCTTCACTATGCTGCCGCCTGAACTTTTTAACGAACCTATGGTTTCTGCAGCGTCGCAAGCGCTGCTAACACTTCTTCGCTGTGAGTCGCGACTTTAACCTTTTCAAACACCTTAGCGACGTTTCCTTTCGGGTCGATGATAAAGGTGTTGCGGGCCGAGAGTTTATTTTCGTTGTAAACCATGACCGAACCATACGCCTCGGATACTTTGGCGTTAGGATCTGAGAGCAGTTTGAAATTCAACCCTTCCTTCGCGCAAAAATCCTTGTGGGATTCAGCAGTGTCGACACTGACTCCCAGAATGACCGCATTAGCCGCTGTATATTTCTCGAGATCGCGTTGGAAGTTATGGGCCTCCATGGTGCAGCCGCTGGTGAAGTCTTTCGGATAGAAATAGAGAACAACCCACTTACCTTTGAAATCACCCAGGTTCGCTTCTTTCCCCTCATTCGTGGTCAGCTTGAAGGCAGGGGCTTCTGATCCGACTACCGGCATCTCACTAACAGCTTGTGCCGCATTTGAAGCAAAGACGGCTACAAGAGCTATTGCCAAAAACAAAACATACTTCCGCATTGGTTAGATACCTCCACTACGCATTTTGGAATTGGGGCTTAAATATACCTGCCCCTGAGCATTGAAGAAAGCGGACGTCCGATAAACTTTACGAAGCTCTGATTAAGTCTCTTAACCGCAAAGCGGTTGCGTCCCAGAGCCCAGGGTTGCCGCGCTTTGGCGGCTACCCTGGGAATAGATCGATACGGGATTCCAACCTCGAAGAGGTTGCGTCGGGTCCTCTTCACCGCGGGTTATTTGTGTAGCGTTCGGTTGGCGCAACCCCGTTGGGGTTGGATCGATTGTCCGTCCTCTCCCAGGGTAGCCGCCAAAGCGCGGCAACCCTGGGCTCTGGGACGCAACCGCTTT
>QHXL01000602.1 GCA_003222935.1 Acidobacteriota bacterium | reverse complement strand
TGACGGCGACGATCAGGCAGAAGCCAAGCGAAAGGAGCGAACGATAGACTCGTCTCGCTTTCAAATATTTATGAATGTTGCTCGTCGTGTACATCTCTTACTGCAATCTCTTTTCACTTACTCTTCCGGAGCTGGCCGCGGTCGGAACGCTAATCGCATAGTCTTCCAATTTAGTCGACCCTGCCCTGACTCGAGTTGGCAGCCCTTCCGAAACAACTTTCTCCATTGCCTGTTCGATTGGAATACTGACTTGATTACCCGAGGCGTCTTTTTGTTCGCCCCTTAAATTCTTATTCCAATCTTCCAGTAATATTCGATACTCAGCCTGCGGTTCTCTCTTTTCCAACTTAACCGTTGAACCGTCACTCAACTTGATTTCGAAACCGGGTGCACTCTGCAAACGTGGACCTGGCGGCAGACGCTCCGGGGCCTTCAAAGCCATCGGTCCGGGTTTCGGTTCTTTCCGCGCCTGACTCTGAAACTGTTTGAAAAGCAGCAGCATTCCAATATAGACGCCGACGGTCAGGATCGTGAGTGCAACTACGAACGTCAGCACACCATTAACGTTGATGTCGCTAGCTTCATGAGTAACCTCGACGTTTCTAATGTGCGAAACGTCTGGTGTTTCAGTCTTATGTCCGTTGCCAGAATGCTTAGCCATTTCTTATCAATGCCCCGAAGCGTGTTGCTGTTCCATCACTGATTCAAACTGCGGATCGTTGATTGGTATCAGCGCTCGCTTACCTAACTGCCACAAGAAAAACCAAATCCAGATTCCACCGATCGCAACTGGCGCAACCAGGTACATCCAACTGAAGTGGAAGTTTCCATCATGACCGAATGCGGGTACCAGCACCGGGTACAAATCGATCAGGCGCATCACGAGCACCAGCACCGCTACGAGTATCAGCCTGCGCGGATTGCGTTTCAAATTTCGTGATAACAGGAACAGGAACGGCGCCGCAAAGTATGATCAAGAACTGGGAAAACGAGAAGTACGACCACAGCATGACGAGCGCAAGAAGAAGCTTGCCCAGGTCGTGAAAATGAAGTGGTGCGACAATTTGATTCAACGGTTCGCCTTTTGAAAGCGTAGCGAGTGCCGTAATCGTGAAGGCGAGTGCCGTCAGAGTCCACGCCGCAACAAAAAGGAATCCATAGATTGTTGAAAACCACTCGGCTTCAAGCGACATAAACCAATCGATGGAAGCAAAGGTGACCGTGAATATTAGGATTACCATTCCGGGGCCACTAAGTACGCGCATATTCTTCGCGTAAGAGCGGTCGCCCGTCCGATCCTGCTGAAGCGACCACTTGTTAAGAAAGAATGCGAGCAGGAACCAGGCTCCCAGGTAGACAACAGCGCGTACTGTGAAAAAGGAGAGATTCAAATAAGGCGTTTTAAAACTGATCACTTTATTCGCTTCCAGAACTTCTTTATGAGTCCATTCATAAAGCGAATGTGATCCGATGATGATCGGGATAAACAGAGCAACGACCAGCGGAATCGTTCTTGTAGAAGCTTCCAGGATACGTCGAATGACAAAGCCCCAACCGCCACCGGTTAAGTGTTGGAGCATCAGCAACGCGAGAGAGCCAACCGAGATGCCCGTCCAGAATGCAAAGCCGATAAGGTAAGCCTGGAAGAATTCCTCACGGTTGATAACCGCACCAATCAACAACAGGAGGAAGCCGACCGCGCCAATTATCAGTGCACGCATTTGAAAGCGCGAGAAGTCAGGAGGATTAAATGACTTGATCATTTGTGTCCTCCAGTTGTGGGTGCAGGGGTTGCTGCTGGGTTCGCTCCCTGGACCGGCCTTGGGATGTTTTGACTGGCTTGCAATGCCCGGATGTAAGCGATGATTGCCCAACGATCCTGGACCGCGATTTGTGGGGCGTACGACGGCATGGCGCCCCAGCCATTTGTCATAGCGTCGAAGAAGTGACCAACGGGCGCGTTGCGGAGTCGATCCTCGTGGAATGAAGCTGCCTTTCTGAATCCGCGACGAACAATCATGCCGTCGCCATAGCCCGTCTTTCCATGACACACGGTGCAAAAAATGTCGTAGCGCTGACGACCGCGATCAACCACTTCTTTTGTTACAGGAATTGGAAACACATCGACGTCGTCGGGATACGCGTTTTGACCCGTCGCCGCTTGAGTACTCGTGGTCGTTGCGGGAGCCGGAGAACCGCTAAGGGCCTTATTCTTTTTCCCGGTGAAGAATTCCGTGTCGGTGCGGAGATATCCGCGCGCGACTGTTCCCTCTACCGGTGGACGCGATGACAACCCATCGCCAAAGAAGCTTGTTCCCCTATACGGCTTCATCTTCGGTTGATCCTGCATGTCCCGTCGACACCCTGTCAGAGCAAACAGGCAAACGACAGCAAGCAACACACAGGGAATTGCAGATTTAAGATTGCAGATTGCAGATTGCAATTTACCGATTGCCAATTTGTTCCACTCACGTGACATGAACTTAGCGCTCAAAGACTTCTGAACCATGAAACCAATCTGAAATCTGAAATCTGAAATCTTCAATCCTCAATAACTAGACTTCTACGTCAGCAACATCCAACGGACTCAAACTCTTCATCAGGGCCACCACTTCGTCATGGTTATATTTCGCGTCGCTCGCTTCAACCACCAGGAAAAATCGATCGCGAGTTGCCAACGCGAAGTTGGGAGCGTTGAAGACCGGATGATAGGGCTGCGGCAACTTGTTCAGAACCAACATTCCCAACACGGCTGAAAACGCAGCAACCAACACCGTGCATTCAAAAGTAATCGGAATAAAAGCAGGCCAACTGTTGTATGGCTTACCGCCGACGTTAAGCGGATAGTCCCAAACGGCGATGTAGTACTGCATCAGGAATCCGCCGATTCCACCCAGCAAACCACCGATGAAGACGATGAGCGGCAGCTTGGTATGGGTAAACCCAATCGCCTCCCACAGCTCTTCGATTGGATAAGGTGAATAGCCATTGATGCGTCGGTAACCAGCTTCGTAAGTTTGGCGCGCCGCATGGACCAGCTCATTCGGACCCTCAAACTCCGCCATGACACCGTAGAGCGGCTGCTTTTGATGAGAATGACTGTAAGTAAGAAACGCAGGCACGGAGGGTCCGGGCGTCGCAACCTTCGGGTCGTGCTCTGCACTTAATCTTGATTTGTCCTTCTCGTCCGCCATTTC
>QHXL01000120.1:7278-7716 GCA_003222935.1 Acidobacteriota bacterium | reverse complement strand
TCGCCATTCCAGGTGTAGAGGTACGGACAAGACGATGGCTTGCGATCAAGTTCAGTAATCGAAAGTGTCAGCGAAGTCTTCCCGGCTGCAGCTTTCGCGATTTCGGTTTCCGCCTGGACGATACCGGCGGGCCAGAGCACGCGTACGGCATCGACTGAGTCGCGTTTTCCCAGACCAAAAGTTAGATCGGATGGCGCTGGTGCCGGCCAGGAAGAATAAGTCTCGAGCTTCTGGATCAAGCTGCCGGCACGAGCTTCGATTTTTGATCCTACGCTGCTGCGATTGCTGACCTTTCCGCTGAGAGAAACGCGGAGTGAATGATTCGATTTATTTCCGCCATTTCTCGCGACACGAAGCTGACCCGTAGCCGAAAGGAATAACAGATCGGTGTTTCCATCATTATCGAGATCAGCACAAGTAAGCAGTCGAGAACCGCTT
>QHXL01000120.1:0-7242 GCA_003222935.1 Acidobacteriota bacterium | reverse complement strand
TCGTTGCCGAGATTTCGCAGCACTCGTAATGCTTTGTTCGTCAGAAGTACGCAATCGAGCAATCCATCATTGTCGTAATCGACAAACTGAGCAGCTCGCGCATTAGCTGTGGCTGGTAAGGCCGGAGTGATTTTGAACTTCTCGCGACCGTCGCTAATTGCAAAGACTCCCGGTTGGTCGTCTCGTCCAAAGAAAAAGTCCGTGTAGCCGTCTTTGTTTAGATCCCCGGCCGCAACACAGGTCCAGTTTCCGTTAGTTTCCAATCCGACCTCATTTGCCACATTGCGAAACGTTCCATCCCGCTGATTGCTAAGCATCATCGGAGCGGCGCCGTAATCCGCGAGAAGCAGATCGATGTCACGTCGATTGTTGTAGTCTGTGGGCACAATTCCGACTATATGTCTTAGGCCGTCTAACTTCGTCGCAGCAGTTATGTCAGTGAATTTCCCGTTGCCGTCGTTACGAAGGACTCTATTCGGTGCGCCAACAAAGTCCTTCGGGAACACGGGTTCTTCCACTGTTGGCGTCTTCGAAAGATCGGCGAGACCAGCGATAAGGACATCTAAATCTCCGTCGTGGTCCAAATCCACAAAAGCCGCGGAGCCGGGGAGGAATGGATAGGCCGGAATTCCTGCGGCAGTCGTCACATCAGAAAACTTTCCGCCGCCATCGTTGTGAAAGAGCGCGACCGTGCCTTCACGGATTACAAAAAGATCGGGACGCGTATCGTTGTCGTAGTCACCGGCCACCGCGCCAACATTTAAGCCCGCAGGCTTCGTGGCCAATGCACCCGACTGACTTGTGACATCTTCAAACTTCCCGCCGTCATTTCTAAACAACTGTTGTTCGGAAGGCTTCACCCAAAACAGGTCGAGATCACCGTCGCCATCGTAATCAAACAGCGTGGCGCTTCCTCCCATGGCGGTTACTATCGATCGCCGTTTGGGATCGTTTAATTCGCTGCTTCGGAATCTTCCGCCAAGCATCGACGGCGCGAAGTCTTTCGTCTCCGGCACACTCCTGGGGAAAAAAGCTGCAGTCGCGTCAGTCAGAGTAACGGGTGGTATCGATCGATCAACTAAATCCGACTCGGCGCCCGTCGAGGCGATGGCTTCGGCATAGCGACCCTGCTCAAGATAGTTATTACCCAACGTCGAGGCGCTACCACGGTTCCGAAACTCCTGAAACTTTTGAATGTATTGTTGTCCCTCTGCGCGTTGGCCCGCACGAATCAACGCCGTGCCCAGGTTATAGAGCGCCGTGGCGTTGTACGGTTCGGCGTCGAGAGCAATACGAAACGCGGCAATCGCCTCCGTATATTTTTTCTGCTGGGAATAGATCTGACCGAGGTTTACGTTTGCACCGACGTCGTGATTGTCGATCTTTAATACCTGGAGAAACGCGTTCGTCGCATATTCGGGACGGCTCTGCGTTTAAGCCAGCAGACCAAGAATGTAATGTGGTTGTGGCGCGTTGGGTGCGAGCGCGATTGCCGACTGCGCTTCTCGCTGTGCACCGGGTAGGTCAGGCAGGTTGTAGAGTGCTATCGAAAGGTTGATCTGAGCTAAAGCTAGTTTAGGTTGAAGCTGAAGGGAGCGTCTGAAAGCATCAGCCGCCTCTTTGTACTTGAACTGTTCAAGCAATGCGACACCGAGATTATTCGCTCGGTAAGCATCTTCCCTGCTCCGCTCACCAGCAGGAGTTTGAGCCTGACGGTTTGCTTGCGAACGCGGACTAGAAAACAGTCCGACAGAAAGACAGGCAAGCAAAACCGCCATCCAAACGCGAACGCGAGAGGCTCGATTGTTCATCGCTCTTTTTTACTTGTTAAGGCGTGAAAGGATTTCTTTCTGGTTGGCAAGAATGCTCTCCTGGTTTGCAACGACATTGTCCAGCTTCTCCTGGTTTGCCAGAATACTCTGCTGATTCGAAATGATCGTTTGCTGATTTGACAGCATCTCATTCAGCTTTTCCTGGTTAGCCTGAATCGTTTCCTGGTTCGAAATAATTGTTTTTTGGTTCGCCAACACTTCGTCAGTAGACATAGTTTCTCCTGCTGCTAGTTTTAATGTCCGATATGCGCCCGTCTTGTCGTTGACTTTAGTTAGTGCCATCTCCGCTGCTAGCAGAGTCACGACAAGACAGGCGCATATCGGATTTATTTCGGACATTTGAATAATGCCTGCGGTGCGTGCTCCAGCTATCATCCTTTAGGTGGAGATAGCCATCAACCCCAGGTTGGAACAGGCATTGTAAGTTGATGTGGTATCTTGTGCCACTCCTTCTTAAATGTCCGATAAACTTCAGTTTGTCGCTTACCTATATATTGAAGGCTCTCTTGGTTCATTCACGACAAACTGAAGTTCACCGGACATTTAGCTCCTCGATCGCGGTAGCAGTCTTTTTATGAGAATGAGCACTCCCCCAAAATTCAAGACCCTTATTGTGTTCTTAATGCTCGTTTTGACGGTGGCTTCATGTCGTAAGGACAGCGGACTACCAAAGCAATCTTCCAAAGAATACAACGAGGCCGTTCGAATCTTTTACGTCGGCCTCGCCGCACTGCAGGTGGGCCACGATGTGCAAGCCGACAGTAAACTTGCTCAGCTAACTAAACTGATACCGGGTGAACCTGCGGGCTGGGCTAACTGGGGTGTACTCGCTCTGCGTCAAAGGAACTATGACGCGGCAGCCGAGCGACTGGAAAAAGCAAGAAGCCTTGCCCCCGACAACGATCAAATCAACTACTTGATTGGATTGCTCGAGAGTAGTCGTGGTCGACAGAATGAAGCGATCGCCGCGTTGCGAAAAGCGGTTGAATTGAATCCACAGAACGCGATCGCAATTTATCAATTAGCTCAGGAGATCGAACGACAGGCGGGTGAAAATACTGAAGCGGAATTTCAACAACTCATTTCGAAAATCCTCGAGTCGCGACCAAAAAACTTGGCGGCGCTACTTGAGTTAGCCAGAATTGCTGCAAAACGTGGCGATGCCAATACTCTTCAGTCTACCGTCGCCAAGATCGCTAACGAGTCATCTTCCTGGCCGGATGAAGTAAAACAATCACTCACTACTGTACAGACTGCGGCCAGCAGTGCCGACCCGAAAAGCGCGGCCACTCGAATTGTGTTTCTTCGTAATGTGCTCGTACGAGTACCACAATACCGCCAGGATCTCAGCGAGATAAAACCGCCACCCGGAGAAGAAGCAACTCCGTTCACTCATTTTGTTAAGCTCGAAACTCCGACCTTCACTCCGGCAGCAGCCGATCAGCAACTCGCTTTTAAGTCTGAACCAATTCCAGATTTTCCCAAGACGGAATGGAGCTGGATCGGGGCGATTCCACTTGGCATCTCAGGCGCGCCAACTATCGTCGTCGCTAATGCACGAGAAGTGCGAGTAGGCAATGCCGCAAGTTTTCCCTTTCCCGGTGGAAGTTCAACCGCACCCACCTCTGAATCAATACTTGCGATTGACTTCAACTACGACTTCAAAACCGATCTCGTACTCGCGGGCGAAGGCGGCTTGCGGCTGATGCGCCAGGACGATCCGAATCGTTTCACCGACGTAACTGCGCTGGCAAAGCTTCCAGCAACGATCACATCAGCAAAATATTTCGGCGCATGGGCGGCAGACATCGAGGCAGACGGAGACCTCGACATCGTGCTCGGCTCCGAACAAGGCGTTCCTCCTGTCTTAAGAAACAACGGGGACGGCACGTTCCTTCCGATAAACCCTTTTGAAAATGTCTCGGGCGCACGAAGCTTCGCCTGGGCGGACCTGGATGCCGACGGCGATCCCGATGCTGCCTTAATTGATGGGATTGGAAAACTTCATCTCTTTTCAAACCCCCGGCAAGGTCAGTTCGCTGAGCGTCAGTTGCCCTCAACTCTCCAGAATGTGCGAGCCTTAAGTGTCGGCGACATAAATGGCGACGGCACTCTCGACCTGTTAATGATCCAAAACGACAATCAGATAATTAGGCTATCGGACAAGAACGACGGAGAGAATTGGGAAACCGCAACGCTCGCGAACCTGAGTGACGCACGGTTGTCGTCAGAAGACACAACGCAACTTCGAGTGGCCGATTTGGATAATAACGGCGGCCTTGATGTGGTTGTCGCAACAACTCAGAAACCGAACCAGACAAGTGGCGGGGCAGTCTGGCTGAGTGGGGACAATGGAAGTCTCAAGTATCTGGAAGCGTCTGTTGGTTTGGCCAGGTTATTTGATACTGCCGATCTGAATGCTGACGGCCGACTCGACTTGATTGGACTCACAGGAACCGGCGAAGCAACGCGCGCCATTAACCAGAGTTCAAAAAATTATCACTGGCAGGTTGTGCGACCACACGCTGCCAGGGTAACTGGTGATCAACGTATCAATTCCTTTGGAATTGGTGGCGAAATGGAAGTTCGTGCCGGCTTGTTACTGCAAAAGCAACCAATCAATGGGCCGCTCCTGCACTTTGGTTTGGGTGAACAACCCAGCACCGATGTAGTGCGCATAGTTTGGCCCAATGGAACCGTTCGCGCAGAGTTTGATGTGAAGGCCGATCAGGAAATCGACACCGAGCAGAGACTAAAAGGATCTTGTCCATTCCTTTTTGCCTACGACGGCAAGGAGATGAAATTCGTTAAGGATGCTGTTCCCTGGAGTTCTGCTATTGGGTTGAGAATTAACACACTGGGCACTGCAAGGGTCGAGGCGACTGAGGAATGGTACAAGATACGCGGTAATCAACTTGCCCCTCGAGATGGTTACTACGACTTGCGCATCACCGCTGAACTCTGGGAGACATACTACTATGATCAGCTTGACCTAATGGTTGTGGACCACCCTGTTGGTACCGACATTTTCGTCGACGAGCGATTTGTGATTCCACCAGCCAAGCTCGCAATTACCACCGTAGGAACACCTCATAAGATTGCAGGCGCCTGGGACGACACTGGTAAAGAAGTAACAGACGTGGTCAGTAGTCTTGATGAAAAATACCTCGACACAGGTCGTGGTCGCTATCAAGGTGTTACGCGCGATCACTACATTGAAGTCGATCTCGGCGACAATGTTCCGACAGACCGACCCTTGTATCTGATCGCTCAAGGTTGGATGCACCCGACAGATTCATCTATCAACGTTGCAATCAGCCAGGGAAATAACGTACCGGCCAAACCACTCAGCCTGGAGATTCCTGACGGCAAAGGCGGTTGGAAAGTGGCCCAGGCAAACCTCGGGTTTCCAGCCGGGCGGAAAAAGATCAGCCTGATTGACCTCAGGAATCTTTTCCAACCAGGCAGTCCGCATCGCATTCGCTTAAGAACCACTCTGGAAGTTTACTGGGATTGTATGGAGTGGGCCGAGGGGCTTCCCAAGACAGAATTGAAGTCGCTGCGGCTGAATCCTGACTCTGCTGATTTGCAGTTTCGTGGTTTTTCAGTCGTTAACAAAGCTGACGAGTCTTCACCAGAACTGCCAAACTACAATCAGCTAGCCAGCTCAAAGCAGATTTGGAGAGATCTGGTTGGCTACTACACCCGCTTCGGTGACGTTAGAAAACTGCTCGCACATATTGACGATCGCTATGTCATCATGAATGCAGGTGATGAGATGTCATTCCGCTTCCGCGCACAGCCTCCACCTGCTGAGGGTTGGGTCCGTGATTTTGTGATCATAGGCGATGGTTGGATAAAAGACGGCGATTACAATTCGACGTTCTCGAAAACAGTGCTGCCACTTCCCTATCACGCAAAACACGAATACACCACGTTCCCAACAACGCTCGAGAACGAGTACGTATACAAACAGTTTCCTGAAGACTGGCAGAACTATCACACACGCTATGTCACTCCAGATGTATTTAGAAATGCATTGAGAATTCAAAAACAGAAATGATGCGTAATCCGATTGCCAAGTTCGCCAAGATTGTTTTGATTGTCATATTCGTCGGGTTGATTGCGACACCGTTAATTCTCCGTCGCCTATCCGCACGCCGTGAAGCTTCAAAGTCGACCTCAGACACCCAGGGCGCATTAACTCGATATGGGCTGCATTTTGAGGAGGTGTCACGCGCGTCTGGCGTCAACTTCACACATCAGGCCCCAACCCTGGATTCCAAACTCGAACACATCATGCCGCAGGTGGCATCGATGGGCGCGGCAGTATCCGTGGTCGACTACGATCGCGATGGCTGGCCGGATATTTACCTTACGAACAGTGGTGAAAACAGCTCGAATGCTCTCTATCACAACTTGAAAGACGGAACCTTCAAAGATGTCGCAGGTGACGTCGGTGTCGGCGCCGTCAATCAAGTGGGGACAGGCGTTTCGATGGGAGCTGTTTGGGGCGACTACGACAACGACGGTTACGAAGACTTGTTTCTTTACAAATGGGGTCGGCCTGAACTTTTCCACAACGAGAGCGGACAAACATTCAAACGCGTGACGGACCAGGCCGGGTTGCCGTCATGGGTCAATGCGAATACTGCGATCTGGTTTGATTATGATGGCGATGGGCGGATCGATCTTTTTCTCGGCGGTTATTACGCAGAAGATGTAGACCTCTGGCATTTGAAGGATACGAGGATGATGCCGGAGAGTTTTGAATACGCACAGAACGGTGGTCGCAAGTACCTGTTTCACAATCTAGGAAATGGTTCATTTGAAGAAGTGAGCCAGAAGCTTGGTATCAACACACGTCGGTGGGCACTCGCTGCAGTTGCAGCTGACTTCCGCGGATCAGGCCACCAGGATCTATTCATCGCCAACGATTATGGCATCTCCGAACTATTCTTTAACGACGGAAAGCAATTTCAAGAAGTCGGAAAGAAAACCGGCGTCGGCTTCTCGCCCAAAAGCGGAATGAACGCGACAGTCGGTGACGTTTTGAATCAAGGCCGATTCTCAATTTACGTTTCGAACATCTCGGAAGAAGGCGTCCTCATTCAAGGCAATAACCTGTGGGTGCCGAGGGATGGTACTTCCGGCGATTCAGTGCAATACGACAATCTCGCGCGCGACATGAATGTTGAGATAGGCGGTTGGAGTTTCGGGGCACAGTTCGGCGATCTGAATAACGACGGCAACCTCGACCTGTATTTGGTTAACGGTTACATCTCGGCAGATCGAAACAAAAATTACTGGTACGACTTTTCGAAGATCACAGCGGGGAACAGTTCAATTATTTCCGATGCAGCACATTGGCCTCCGATGGAGGGTCGCAGTCTTTCAGGCTATCAACAGA
>QHXL01000600.1 GCA_003222935.1 Acidobacteriota bacterium | reverse complement strand
AGATGTCCTAGTTCGTGCGTGAAGGTAGCTTCAAGATCGTATGTCCCGGGAGTTCCATCGGTTGAGAACTGCAGATCGGCGCCCTCTTCTGAACGAGGACGAGGATTGATGCTGATGTCAGCCTCAGCGATCATGCCGCTCTCAGGATTGAAGAAGACCCGGGTTCTCCCGGTGGTTGAGTCGGCATTAAAAACTTCGTTTTCAAGTGAGTCGGCGATTGTTACGAGATTGATCCCATCGCCACTCGACGCAGGACTAACTGAAGTAGCAGGAGACCACGTTACAACGAAGTTGAGATTGGTGATGGCTGACCACCGTAAAAGCGCACGACGCGCTGCACCAACCACGTCGCTACCGGCTTTGATGTTAGTGCCGGGAGTCAACAATGAGTTGGAAAACGTTACTTCAATTGTCCTTTTGGGCCACTTGATTTGCCGCACGGTTTGGGCAACAGGTTCGAGTTCAGAAGAATCCCGCGTTTCGAATCGCGCTTCTGAGCCCGGGGCACCGGCGGTGCCCAGTCCAAGCAGCATAGTGAAGCTAACGATTAGGGATAAAACGTGTGGCATCAGGTCTTCCGTGAGAGGCTATTTCGGAACCCGGGGGAAGTTCCCGGCTGGTTCGCATGTTACCACGCACCTGCCCGACTACTCACGGAAAATCCTGTCGAAACGGGTGAGGACGAGAACTCAACACCATTGCAGTTGGAGAGAGTTTAGCCGCAGATTAGCGCAGATGAACGCCGATCTGACTAGAGTTTTTCTTGGATCTGCGTAAATCTGCGGCTAGATCTATCAACTAGTTGCGAACGCCGAAAACCAAAACCCGCACTGCTTGGGGCATGTGCGGGTTCGGGAAAACTCAACCGATCCAGTTCTAGTTAATTCGTATTTTGGCTGCGGTGTCTGCCGGTCTACTTACCGTCGTAACTCCACCCCTGGTAAAGCTGACGATCACCGGAACCTCACCCGCGCCCGCCAGGGATGCCGGCAGAGTGAAGTTGAGAATGTCAAAACCAGGCATCTCAAGATTCGACTGCTTTAACACAATCTGATCAGCAGCAATGGTAGTTGTGCCGACCGTGATCGTGAACTCCGATTTTAGAGTTAGCCGGATACCAGTCAAACTTAGCTCTACGACTGTCGGTACAGTGGCGCCGCTTGCATCGGTAGAAGTCACATTGAATGGCGGTGGCAGACGCAAGTTTGGATTAGTGACGTTTACAGCAATAGCGTTCCCGAGTGCGTCGCCAGTCGACGAAAAGATATCGGGTTGAGCGGTGACGATCTGAACAAAGCCTCGCAGTGCAGTATCAGTATTTGCGCCCGCATTCAAAATGTTGACGGCAACCGTTCCCAAACCGGGAGCGGCTGTTACCGGCATGACAAAATTGATCTGCTTTTCGGCGTTGCCGACAAAATATAGACCAGCTGCGGCACCGTTGACTGATAGCGACACCCCGTTAAGTTCAATCGGCAAAGCCGGGCTACGAGTCGTTTCTGAACCGCCAGTTGACGAGCCCGTAAACGGTGCGAGTGGAACTGTCGAACGCGCGATGCTCAATTGGCCAGGAGCCAAACCCAGGGCAACGCCAGGCGAAGGACTCGGTGTCGGTGTTGGAGATGGGCTTGGACTTGGAGCAGGGGTGGCAGTAGCGACCGGCATATTACTCGCGCCCGAGTTGAATGTAAGAGCTGTGGCATCCTGCGCAGTCACGATCGGGCTGAGCAAGTAAAAGATCTCAACCGAACCGTCAGAGTTACCGGTACCCATATCAACTCCACCCAAATTAAACGCCGTGCGCGTGCGTGAGGCAGACGCCATTACTCGAGGGCTGGTTAGGAGACTCACCGGAGGCGTATTGGTTAAACGAGTAAAGGTATTCGACGTCGACGCTGGAATCTGAGTGCGAAAGACCTGGGGCGTACCATTTGGGTTAAGTCCTTCAGAAACTGTTGCTGCTGTTGTTGGTACCGTTCCATCCGGCCTGAAGTTTTGATTTGAGAAAAACAACAAACTGCTTGGCGCGAGGGTACCTGCCTGGTAGTCAGTGAAAATCGGTGACTTTGCTACGTCAACAAAGACCGACGGACGAGCTCCGATTTCAGCGAAGGTGTCTGTCGAAACGGTGTAGACAAAGAGGCCGAGCGCATNNNGTTGTTTGCCTTTGGATCCGTAGCAAGTGACTCGAAAGCAATAAACGCCCCGTTTCGACTAAGTCGACGACCAGGGGGAAGTACATTCACGTTGAAGGGAGCAGTAGGGTTGATCTGCGTGCGAGTGACCTGCCTAATATTTGACATCGCACTGCCACTAAAATTCGCTACGTAGACCTCGGCATTGTTGTCGGTATTGCTCGGACTGTTAGTCGCGATGTTGGCGCTGGAGAAAAACGAAACTACAGACCCATCGGCAGACAGAATTGGATTCTGCTGGAATATCGGGAACGCAACATTTGTAGTTTGAGTGTTCGTGCCCTGGACAAACGTTGTATTCGGTAAGTCGTAAAAGAAAATTTCGGGATTGAAATCGGCGTTGCCAACACCAGGCACCAGATTTCTGGTCGAAGTGAACGCCAGGTAACGCCCGTCTTCACTAATGCTAGCCTCACGGTTGTCGTCAGCAAAAAAAGGCGACGTTGCAATGGCACCAGCGGTCGGCAAGCGTGAAGCCGGAGTGTTTGTGATCCGCGAAAATGTTCCAGCACTCAAATCTTGCAGTGGGAGATCGGCACCCAGGCTTAAGTCGACATCAGCTACCGCAGGCAGACGATAGATCCATATTTCTGTGTTTCCATCCTGCGCGAGAGTTCCCTCAGTGCCATCGAAGTTTGCCGGATTCGGCGCATTGGAGCTAAATACGATTGTATAAACGCGGAGGCCGCCAATAAGCTGTGGAGCCAAAGTCATCATTGGCTCTTTGTTCACGATATGGATCTTTACCTGGGTCAAGTCTTCAGGAA
>QHXL01000597.1:520-2801 GCA_003222935.1 Acidobacteriota bacterium | reverse complement strand
TCGAAGGTCGACGGCGAATGCAGCAGGCCGATCAAGGTTTGCGCGAGTTGCGTGAATGTGTTGATACGGTCATCACGATTCCGAATGAACGCTTGCTGCACACGGTCGATCGCGGCGTGTCGCTTGGTGATTCATTCCGCGTTGCCGACGATGTTCTGCGCCAGGCAGTGCAAGGCATAAGCGATTTGATCACGGTTCCAGGCTTGATCAACTTAGACTTTGCTGATGTGAAGTCGATCATGCAGGGAATGGGAATGGCACTGATGGGTGCGGGACGCGCTAAGGGTGAGAATCGCGCGATCGAAGCTACTCAACAAGCGATCTCCTCGCCACTGCTGGAAGAGGCTACGATTCAGGGAGCGAAGGGCGTACTTATCAACATCACCGGCGGGCCAGATCTAACATTGTTTGAAGTCAACGCAGCCTCGTCGATCATTCGCGAGTCGGCGGATGACGATGCGAACATAATCTTTGGCGCCGTCATTGATGAAACCCTGACTGACGAGATGAGGATCACCGTCATCGCCACTGGATTTGATAAGGAAGTTGTTTCAGTTTCATCGGCTGCAGCGACCAATGTCATGCCGGCTGCTCCGCCACGTTTTGTAAACCGGCCATCGGATGATCTTCCGCGACCGATGATGGGTGCACGTGCTGATGATTTGGACGTGCCGACGTTCATCAGGAAGAAAGCAGACTAAAACAGAACTTCTGGTCTGAAGTTCATAAAAGGGAAGGTCATCTGGCCTTCCTTTTTTTATTTGGAAGGAAGCTGATGGAGCATAGACTCCAGAGCGGCGATCTTTGCGTTGACCTCGGGTTGTTTGGGATTGATCTCGCGTTCTTTCTGATACGCAGCTAGCGCCTCAGCTAACGCGCCTTTCTCCTCGAGGATTATTCCCAAAGCAAAATGCTGATCGGGAAAGTTGGGTTGTAAAGCGATCGCGGAGCGCAATTCAGTTTCCGCTTCGGCGTTACGTTTCATTTCCAACAAGGCAAACCCGAGATATCGATGTTCAGCTGCATCGTTCGGAAAGATACTAATCGCTCGCCGCAGATATTGTTCAGCGTGAGGCAAATCTCCCAGTTGATAATAGACAAACCCGAGGTTGAAAGTCGGCAGCCAGTAGTTAGGTCGACGCTCAATCACCTGGTGAAAGATGGGAACTGCGCTCGCGAAGTCACCACGAAGTGCTAACTCCTTCGCGTAGTTGTTGGCGGCCATGTTATTGCGGGGCGCGAGTTCCATTCCTCTCGAAGCGAGTGCAAAATCCGATGCCCATATTGATGTTTGTCGGACGGTCACAATTCCAAAAACGGCTACTAAGGCAAGTAATGCGGCGACTCGAACCAGTGGCTGCCCCAATACTTTTTGTGATCCGAAGTTGATCCTCTGAAGTGCCATGGAGACAAGAATGCAAAAACCGACTGAGGGCAAATAAAGGTATCGGTCGTGGGCCAGTTCGCCATCCTTAAAGACCGAGAGATTCAGCAGCGGCAAAAGTGGCAGCACCATCCAGATTGTGAAGAACGCAACTACTCGATTATTCCGTGCGTGGAGGAATAGTCCGACCGCTATCAAAACTAAGATAGCCAGCGGTAGTACAACTGCAGAGAAACTAACTGAAGTGATGTACGGAGTTTCGTAGAACGCGCTCAGACCAAAAGGCCAAATCATTAGTCGGACGTAGAACAGAAGAATCGATGGCCAGGTGAGTATCAGAGTCGAGAGCGGCAGGGGAGTCAGTGAATGAGTCAGACCATGCAAGGCGAAATATCGTGCTACGAGATATCCGACGGTCAAGGCAATGAATGGAACTGACTGGCGCAGTGATGATACAAATCTCTGCGTCACGGAACGACCTTCATTGGCTTCATTGCCTTCACTGGACCACAAGAACCAGCTCGCAAAAAAGATAACCGCCGGCATCACCAGCGCTGTCTCTTTTGAAAGCATCGCCAGCGTGTAAAGAACTAACGACGCGACTCGCCAGAGTGCAGTTGATGTTCCACACCTCGCTTTGAGGTAGCTGATAAACGCAGCAAGGAAGAACGTCCCCATGAGTGGTTCAGTTGCACCCGAGATCCACGTCACGGCTTCAACGTGTACTGGCATCACGGCAAACAGCAGGGCACTCGCTCCGGCTATCAATTCATCCTTGATGACGAGCCGCGCAAGTATGAACACCAGGGTGACGACAATGAGGAGAAGCAGCAGCGACGTTAAGTGCCACCAAACAGTATTCAATCCACCGAGCTTGTAATTGATCAACAACCACAA
>QHXL01000597.1:0-508 GCA_003222935.1 Acidobacteriota bacterium | reverse complement strand
AAAGTAACGCGCTGCGAACTCCCAGGAGTGCACCGCAGTGTTGTTGACGATCTGTTCCGGGTCGTCGAAAACAAATGGATACTTGATACCACCGGCGCTCACGACGACTGTGGCAACCAGAGCCAGCAAAAGAAGAATTCGTCCGTGCTTCGAATGAGTATCCGGGAAGGCCTGCATTCGCCAATGTTACTCCAATTGATCAGGATCTTTTCGCGCTTTTTGTTAGCCCGATTTACCCGAATTCAAGTCGTTTGAAATGAAGAGGTCAACGAAGGTTCATCGCTATTGCGTTAATGCTTTCAACTGCATGATGCGCCTTTGCTTTTTGCGAAGTGCTTGTGTAGCATGTCGGTCATTCCTTGCAGGAAAATCCATTACGGGTATTTAATTCGCACCTCTCCTCGGATGGCCGCTGCCTGCGAGAGTTTTGACGCAGATCCGTCAAAGCAAAAATGTCCTGTCTTAAAAACATCAATAGCCCCGACGGTAACAACCGTCTACAGATTTA
>QHXL01000596.1:1423-5126 GCA_003222935.1 Acidobacteriota bacterium | reverse complement strand
AATATCTACGGCTTACATCCAACAGGCGCAGAGAAAAACATTTGCTCAGTTGCGCGACGCACATATTAGAGAACATCAGCAGCTGTTCCGTCGCGTCGACCTCAACCTGGGAACGACTGAAGCGGCCAGACTGCCTACTAACTTAAGACCTGCGAAGTTTTCGCAAGGCGAAGACCCTCAGCTGGCTGAGCTGTATTTTCAATACGGTCGATACCTTTTGATTTCATCATCACGGCCAGGTACTCAGCCCGCAAATCTGCAGGGCCTGTGGAATGAATCGATGACTCCTCCATGGGAATCGAAATACACGATCAATATCAATACCGAGATGAACTACTGGCCGGCCGAGACCACTAATCTCTCTGAGTGTCATGAGCCGTTGATTCGGATGGTTACCGAACTAGTGGAAAATGGAAGCCGCACAGCGCGTGTGCACTACGGAGCGAACGGTTGGGTTTGTCATCACAATACGGACCTTTGGCGGGCTACAGGACCAATCGATGGTCCACTTTGGGGCTTCTGGCCCACTGGAGGCGCCTGGTTATGCACACATCTTTGGAATCATTACGAATTCAGCGGCGACCAACATTTTCTGCGCCGAGTTTATCCGGTCATGAAGGGTGCGGCTCAATTCTTTCTCGATACTCTGGTCGAAGAGCCAAAGCACAGGTGGCTCGTAACGAGTCCGACGATATCCCCGGAGAACAAACACCCGTCTAATGTGGCAATTTGCGCTGGGGCGACCATGGATATGCAGATCCTGCGAGATCTCTTTGCTCAATGTATTAAAGCTTCTGAGCTCCTCGCGATAGACCATCAGTTTGCGAAGAAGCTGGTGTCAGCTCGCGATAGACTCGCTCCCATGCAAATTGGTAAAGCTGGACAGCTTCAGGAGTGGCTCGAAGATTGGGACCTGGAAGCACCTGAGCGCCAACATCGACACGTATCGCATCTTTATGGACTCTTTCCCAGCGATCAGATCACGCCAGGCGGAACGCCAGCTTTGTTCGCCGCTGCCAAAAAGACTTTGGAATTGCGAGGCGACGTCGGTACCGGTTGGAGTCTGGCATGGAAAATTAACTTCTGGGCCCGACTGCACGATGGCGATCACGCTTACAAACTCCTTAAGAGAGCGCTGACTCCTATTTATGAAAAAGGAGTGGAGGGTGGCGGCGGCGGTGGTGTCTACCCAAATCTTTTTGATGCTCACCCACCGTTTCAGATCGATGGGAATTTCGGAGCAACGTCAGGCATTGCCGAAATGTTGTTGCAATCGCACGGGGGCGAAATCCATTTGCTCCCCGCGCTGCCAACGATCTGGCCCAACGGCAATGTAAGTGGGTTGCTGGCGAGAGGCGGATTTGAAGTGGACATAGTGTGGAGATCGGGTCGGCTCGTTAATGTCGCCATCCGAAGTAACTGGGGTACGAAGGCGAAACTTCGCTATAAAACGAATGTTAAATCGCTGAGTATCAGACGTGGCCAGGCTCTCCGCTTCGATGAGCTTCTCCGATCGTCTTAATTGCCCTAATACGGCCATTTATTTTCTGGCTCTGACGCACTGCAGACCGCGCCAAGTTCAACCATCAGTTCATGCAGAGTACTATCGTCACACGATATTTCCTGAAGATAGCGCGCCATGGCCGGCGTCTTCGCTTCCAGTCAAGATAGCGTTTGTCGATCATGTGTTTCACCATCTCGTAGTTTGGCCAGGTGTCGGCTACGTGATACATGGACGGCAGTTCTTTACAAAGCAGGTCATTGTAATCTTCTTGGTATTTGTCACGGTCAAAGTCAAAATAATCCTGCGCGAACTTGTTACCCTCGACCGAGAGCATCTCGTCCGTCAGAACCCCATGACATGCTTCAAAGACTTTTGCTCCGGTTAGATTACGAGCCTTGAACGCTGCAATTAATACGTAGAACTCCTGCCCAAAGAACTCGCTGTACAAATCGTGATCACTGATCCAGCCCAGGAACATTCCGGTATGCACGTAGCTCTGTCCGATTTCCAGTTCGTCAGGAAAAGCACCATCCAGATGGTAGGTCGCCTTGCATGCTCTGAGAAACCGGGCGAAGTGGTCCAACAACGCAGCACCGCCGCAGCTCTTCCTTGGAGTGCGGGGACTTATCACCGCTTTGTTACTGCGGACCGTTAATGTGACGGGCTTCTTTACCAAAGCGGTGACAAGGCCCCGCACTCCAAGGAGTACCGCAATGACACGCTCATTTAAATCATGCAGCGGATTGTTCTGGTATTGGCGAGATTAAGGCAGTCGGACCACCTTGATGTATAAACTGTAGTTGCCTCCCAGTTCAGGATCATCTCGATAGGACATTTCAAGTACTCCGAGGCCTTTACCAGAATCGGTATGCGCAATCAGGTCCGCCGTCTCGTAGGTCAAGATTATGACCTGTGGGTCAAACTGGAATTTTTCACCGTCGAACCCCATTCCGATCGGTCTATCGATCATCTCACCGCCTACAACCGAGACACGGTTTCCGAGACGTAGCCGTGAGAATGTCTTGATCGCATCTCGTAGGGTAGCAGGTGAAGGGCTAATGAAACGCGAAACGGCGAGAGCCAGGTTAGGATCGCTCATCGATTCCCGGTACTGCACAAAGTTTCTGTAATGGCCATGGTCGAATTCCCAAATGGTGGGTATCACCGCCAGAGCGTTGATCCCTTGAGTGATTTCGCCATCAAATAACAAATGGGGAATGCCAAGTTCCGCAGGAATAGGATGATCTGCCCAAGGGTTCGGTGAAGGAAACTCATCGCCAGTGCGAAAACCTCCGGTGGCACTCGCCGTTCCGGCCCTCACCGCATAAATTATGAAGTGTCTTTCTTGCCCATACACTGTGCCGCTCCCGCCGATCTCAAGTTCAGATTCGACCCCAGCCCTGTCGACCAGAAATGTTGTTGGATTGGCGAGAAACACTTCATCGCCAACACCGTCGCGCTCCAATAGGTCGTCGTTAGTCTGCTGCCTGACCGTGAAGCCTTGCAGTGTTACGCGGAACCTGCCGCGCGCGTGCGAACAAGCGATGTTAAACAGAGCATGATTCGACTCCAGCGAATTGGGCGAAAGGATTTGTATTGCTTCCCAGCCGGCGACGGTCGGAAGGGCATCGCCGCCGAGGCCGAACCAAGTCGTAGCTACAGACTGCGTGCCCGCCTCCTTGAAGTTTAAGATAAATTCCTGTCCACCGTTCGGAGTGTCGCTTCTAATAAACTTATACCGGACCTCGCCCGGTCCATTAACTGTGATGAATCCGGAAAACCCGACATCGATCGGGCACGGACCCGTGGTATCACGCTGATTAGCTTTCAAGCCAACCCTGGTAACCGCGAAGCCAGCTTGAACAGGCTGCGATGGCCGCGGTGCAGAACTGGTAACTACAGAACTAAGAATGAAGGCAATAGCTAGAGTTCCCGTTATCACCAGAATGTTCTTTGTCATATCTTCTCCGTCTGTCAAAGGTTGTGACCTCGGTCACCGTGATGAATGGCGAAAATACCTTGGTGTGCATCGTGCCGTCGTGCGTTTAAGGTTGCCGGGCGACCTTGAGATAGAGCGTGTATTCTCCTTCCAGATCGGCGTCATCTTTGTAGTGCATGTCGATGACTCCAGCGCCTTTTCCAAAATCTGTACGGGCGATCATCTCTGCCATTTGATAAGTCAGAATTAGTACTTGCGGA
>QHXL01000596.1:0-1409 GCA_003222935.1 Acidobacteriota bacterium | reverse complement strand
GGTCGATTGTTGACCTCACCCAATCCCAATGGACCGTGGCCGAGCGACAACCGCAATGGCAGACCGAGTTGTGAATAAGTTTTGATTGCGCCTTCTAAGTCGGTGGGTGAGTGGGCAATGAACGGTCGGATGGCCGGGCCAAGACTGAGATCCGCCATCATGGAGCCATATGTGAGCTGCGTTTCCAACTCGTCATTGTCCCATTCCCAGAGGCTGGGAATGACGGCGACAGCGGTTGAGCCTTGAGTAATAGGTCCCCAAAAGAAAACATGCGATATCGCCCCGCCGACGGTGGCGCCACCCGTGTGTAGCCACGGTGCAGGCAATGGGAACTGATCGCCCGTGCGAAGACCTCCACTGGGTGTTGCCGTTCCAGCTTGAGTAACACTTGACCCCGGCGATCGTCGTTGCCCGTATGCATTTCCCCAGCCTCCAACACTCCGTCTTATTTCCGCGCCTGACGTGTCGATCAGGAAATCGCTTGGACTTGCCAGAAAGACTTCGTCACCTGCTCCATCACGCTGCAAAATGTCATCTCGTGTTTGGTGAACAACGGTGAAGCCCATGAGCGTCACCTGGAAAGTGGCAGTCAAAAGAGGCGAGGCACTCGCGTCGCCTACTCGCGCGATTGGCGGACACGCAACTCTAAAAGCTCCTGTTTCATGACTGGACTCCATCGCATTTGGGGAAAGGATTCGAATAGCCTGCCAACCTTCGAAGGCCGGCTGTCCTGCTTCACCCAGTTGCCAGGTTGAAGTAAGAGATTGCGTGCCACCTTCTTTGAACTGCATCGAAAGCGCTGGACCTGTTGCCCCATCGCTGCGCACAAAGGTGTATTGGACTACGCCTGGTCCGTTCGTCGTAATGAATCCGCCGAAGTTAACTCGGGCCGGACATGGGCCAGTGATGTTCCCGTTGTCGGCCTTCAACTGAAGACGCGTTACCTCAAACGGAGGTTGTTGCTGAGAAGGAGCTGCTTCCTTCTGAGGGGTCTTCGGTTTTTGAAGGATCGCTGTTTGTACTTGCGAAGCTGACTTGTCACTAATTGCTTCTGTAAAAAATGCTCGGAGTGGCCCGGCGATGATTGTGTAGCTTCCGGTTATAAGCAGGAGTGCAGTGACGATTCCGAATGTTGTCTTTCTCATGGTTTGTCCTTTCAATCCTTCTTGCTAATTTGCTCCACCGGGATGAGGTGTGAGTACGGCATCCACTTCATGAATGACGCCCCCGGAAAACAAAATGTCGCCCCTGCTGATTCTTGCGACGTTGTTGATTCGCGGATGATGCTCGCCAGAATGCTCGTTACAAAAAATACTCACCTTCGCTCCATCCAAGCTAACCACTTCCAGCGCCGTTTTGGCTGGACTTTCTTTAGCGGGCACGAGCATGTCTGCAATCATCAACTTGCG
>QHXL01000119.1:30613-34842 GCA_003222935.1 Acidobacteriota bacterium | reverse complement strand
ACCCGATCCGTATGACCAAATCTCACGAATCTCCGGGAAATGAACAATGTACTTTTCTTTGTTGCATGGCCACGGCACATCCGCCTGACCTGGCGCCAACGGAGCGCCAACGGAGTGCATGCACGGAACGACGCGTTTGTAGTCTTTGTCTATCTCTGCATAAACCGGTAGACCGATGCGCGCCATGATTCGCATGTTTACGACGACGTACGGCGAATCAGTCAGTTGCACTCCGATCTGAGACATTGGCGAGCCGATTGGACCCATACTGAACGGCAACACGTACATGGTGCGACCACGCATCGATCCGTCGAAAAGTTCTTTCAATTTGCGCCGCATTTGAAAGGGCTCTTCCCAGTTATTCGTGGGCCCGGCTGCATCTTTTGAAAGTGAACAGATGTAAGTGCGGTCTTCAACGCGAGCCACATCGCTCGCGTCGGACCGGGCGTAATAGCACCCGGGCCAAAGGTCGTCGTTGAGCTTGGTGAACGTTCCCGCTGCCACCATTTGAGCCTTTAGTGCAGCGTCTTCCTCTTCAGAACCGTCGACCCAGTGAATCGAGTCGGGCTTACAAAGCTCGGCCATCTTCTCGACCCATCGAAGTAGGTGCGTATTTTCGCTAAGCGGTTTTTTAAGTGCTTGCTGGCTCATATTTGCTGTTCTCTCATCGAATAAAATTAATAGTTGTAATGCTTCGATTGTAAGGATGCGCGAAAGGAGATTGCTTACGCCTTTCTGTCTTTTCAGCAGCGCTAAACAATTCGTCTGCAAAAGATCTAACTTTCCAATCGATTGTATATGGTTTGTGAAGTCTCGTAAAAGTGGACTCATTGAACTCTGCCACTGAGCAGTTCGAACTGGAGCTGACTCGTAATCGTCATCACTTCCGTGCGTTGTCGTTCGACTTCTGACGCAAAATCACCGACCTGTGACACTTTCGGTTCCCTTTTGGTTCGTTTGCGAATGAGGGTCATTACGGCCAATTCGCCGAATTAATTCCCTCACCCTCGATGTAACAACCTACAAAACCGAGTCCTCAACAGGAGAAAACACAATGACCTGGCCTAAAGATAAACGAGAAAACCTTGACGCTTTTTACGGACGACACCTGCTCGCAGCAAATGGACGACCAACCTCTGCGTGGTTGTCGGAACACCTAAAAAACTTCACCGCACCCTACCCGCTGACGCTATCATGGGATTTAAATGCACAAGTCACCAAACTGTATTGTCATAAGTTGGTTGGCGAGAGTCTCGTAAACATCTTCGAAAAGATTCTCGCCCACTACGGAAATATCACCGAAGTGCGCAAAGCTCGTATGCACTTGTACGGTGGTGTTTACAATTATCGACCAATCAAGGGCAGCAACCGGTTGAGCACACACGCGTGGGGAGCAAGTATCGATTTAGATCCGGAGAGAAACCCTCTCGGTAAAGCTCACGACCCGAATGCCGGAATGATGCCCATCGATGTGGTGGAAATATTTGAAGCAGAAGGGTGGAAGTGGGGCGGTAAGTTCCAGAATAGACCCGACTGCATGCATTTCCAGGCCGCCACTTGAGGTAACAACCATGGCTGAAAGTTCTCCAAAAGGTCAGAACTGGATCGTACTAATTTCGGCAACCCTTTCTGTGGTCTCTGCACTCAGCGTCGCTTACTTGTCTTACCAGAGTAAGAACAAGGAGAGTGATGTCAGACGCGAAGAGATCGCGTTCGAACAATCTAAGTTCGACTTCGAGTCGAAGAATAAAGAGATGGAGAATCTAAAAATCATCATCCCGAAAATCGTTAGCAACGACGAGCAGACGGTAAAGGAGGGTATGACTACGCTGTTCGTTCTGTTTCAATCACGAGCGAAGGGAGTGCTTGAATCGGTAAACAGCGCGTTGACCGAACAGCAAAGGACAGCTCTAAAGGATCAACTACAACCGGCGCTCGCGCGTGCACAGGAGCTGGAACAACGCACCGATAGCTGGGTGATAGTGATTGGCGGGGACAAGACAATCAATGACGCAAAGGCTGAGATAGATCGAGCACAGAAGGCTGGATACGCGGGTGGTCTGTACTTCAAAGACGGATGGTACAGGAGTGCAGTCGGCCCATTCCCAACGCGCACTGACGCCGATCGAGCGAATATCGCAGTTAGCGCAACCTTGAGAAGCGGGGCTTACGTCGTGAATCTTAAAAGCTGGTGCCCAAGCCCCTCTCCACAAGATGGCTTTTCCAAGTGCGCTGGCAGCTAATTAGTAGAACTTCGGCCAGGCGATCGATCTGAAAATGCTGGGAACGCAGGCGTCCCCGCCTGCCTTTTTAAGACTCCTGAGCCTCGGTGGCGAACGCGTGCAGGCGGGGGCACCTTAATTAATTGGTTATACGCCCGCGGTTCGGCGCTCGTGCAACTCGGCTAGAAACTGCTCCGGCGGAATGTAAAAAGGATTCTCCTGCAATAGACCACCAACGATGACCATGGGATGCGTGCGCAGCATATTCGTCACTAAGTCTGGTGAAAACTTATTCAGATCATAAGTGCAGATCACCGGGTCGGGATGGTCTCCGTAAAGCATGCTGAACATTGCCTCATACTCGAGCAGATCCTCCACACCTTCTCGGTCTTCTAATGCCCATTCCATATGCGCAACTACACGGGTGCGACGAATGGGACCTGGCCCGGTGGCGTCGAGAACATCTTTCCATGCTGCCAGCCTGCGCTCCTTGTCGAAGCGACCTTCATAGAAGTAAACGTCGTCCCAACCTTTCAATTTGAACTGGCCAGACTCTTCGGCGCTCCCCGTGTCGATGCCTGCGTCTTTTAGTCGTTGAAGATGATCCTCGCGCAATTCCGGGTTGACGACGTGAAAAGCTTTCTCGCCACGCTCGAGTCCTTCTTTGATAAATGGAAGCAGGATTCGATATTCCTCCTCCTGGCTGCGGAAAAAGGCGCAGATGTGTCGCTTGGCATTCAGTACGGAACCTGCAAATCGAATCGGTAGTTCTTCTTTGTCTCCAACCTGATTGTTACTGGGCTCACCACTTCTGGGTTGGTGCTCGGGGTTCATGCCTTCTCCTTGGAAACAGCTAGTTCTGGACGAAGAATGACCCGGTCAGGAGAGAGCCCGCACAACTCTTGTCTTACAGGGTCGAATCGCTCGAAGGGGTGGAGTTAATTTACTCCCATCAGCTACGTAACTCAATAGTTGTTTGAATGATCGTAGTTTGTGATTAGGTTTTTATGCGTAAAATCTCCGGCGATGAATAACTCAATCCCCTTGCGGTCTCGCGGCATCTTGATTGTGATCCTGATCGCTTTCGGACTACTTCTCTTTCACTGCTACTTCAACAACCGTTATGGATACTTCCGCGACGAGTTTGATTACCTCTCATGTGCTGATCATTTGGCCTGGGGTTACGTGGATCAGCCACCACTACTTCCCTTTTTAGTCAAAGTTAGCCGAACGATCCTCGGCGACTCGTTGCGCAGCATTCGATTTCTTCCCGCGCTGGCGATCTCAGCTGTTGTTCTACTCACCGCCCTCATCGCGCGTGAATTCGGCGGAGGCCGGTTTGCTCAAATTCTCAGCGCCGTCGCGGTTGTGATTGCACCAATCTATCTCTCCGGTGGCAGCTTGTTGACGACAAATTGTCTGGAGCCGCTTCTCTGGATGGGCTGCGTCTACTTCGCGGTACTCGCCATCAAACGCGACGCGTGTTACTGGCTCGGTTTCGGAGTCATTGCGGGACTTGGCCTCGAAGAGAAATATTCAATAGCAATTTTCGGTTTTGCTGTAGTTGTTGGGCTCCTCCTAACGAAAGAACGAAGGGTACTTTTAAGCAGATGGTTCTGGCTTGGTGGTTTTGCTGCTTTTTTGATCTTTCTGCCCAATCTAATCTGGAACATCCAAAACCACTTCCCTTTTCTCGAACTGATGCACAACATCAGGAGTGATGGACGAGATGTTCAGCTCTCACCGCTCGAGTTCTTCGCGCAACAGGTGCTACTAATCCACCCACTAAATGCGCTGATCTGGATAACGGGACTGGTCGGACTATTTTTGACCAGGAGTCTGAAGCAGTTTCGCTTTCTTGGCTGGGCTTACCTGGTTTCATTCACCGCTTTCGTCGTGTTGAAAGGAAAGAACTATTACCTCGCGCCAATCTATCCGATGTTAATTGCTGCCGGCGCGGTTGTGATCGAAGCCGGAATCGAGCGCGCACGACAGGGTTGGTTGAAA
>QHXL01000119.1:23206-30598 GCA_003222935.1 Acidobacteriota bacterium | reverse complement strand
ATAGTGTTGTTGTTGGCTGGCGGAGCATGGTTCGCACCTTTAGTAGTGCCGGTTTTCACGGTCGATCGTTTTCTTTCTTACATGAAGACTCTGCCATTCACGCCGCCACGCAGCGAACATAGCCATGAAAGCGCGGCGCTACCCCAACACTACGCCGACCAATTTGGCTGGGAAGAGTTGACGGCTAAAACAGCTGAAGCCTGGTCTCGATTGACAGCCGACGAAAGAAACGACTGCGCGATTTTCGGTCAAAACTACGGACAGGCAGGCGCGATCGATTTCTTTGGCCCACGTTATGGCCTACCTCCGGCACTCAGCGGACACCAGACTTACTTCCTCTGGGGACCACGAGGGTATTCAGGCAACTGCATGATCGTGTTGGACGACGACAAAGAAGTTCTAGACAAGCTTTTCGACAACGTCCAATTCGTCGGCAGCTCCGACAATCCCTACGCCCTCGAGCGGAACATCCCGATCTTCCTTTGCAAAGGCTCCAAGTTCGGCTCACTCACCCAACTCTGGCCGCGACTTAAAAAGTGGCGTTGATGAATCTCCGTATTCCGCGGATAATGTGTCAGGTCTATAAATCACGCAGGGAGCCCCTTAACGTGAAGCTAATCTCACTTGCCTTCTCTGTCTTCTTCATCGTCAGTGCGAACGCCCAAACACCCAAATCAGTGGTCGTTCTTGACGTCCAACAAAATGCAAACACGATCTTCGTCTCTCCAGTTCTGATCTATGAGAACGGAAACTTCAACGCACCTTACAGCACGCTCAAAGGTGAAACTGCGCGTCGGCGTTTCGTGGAGAAATACTTTTCCTCAGGCAAGAACTACATTCTGATATTCGGCGGCGGTAACGCTGGATCACTCAAGATCAAAGAAGGCTACTGGCAAGATGGAGCGTACGCTTACGGTGAGCTTACAGAAAACGAACCCGGACGCATTCGCGGTCAGCTGCATAGCCTTGCAACAGACTACGACACAACCGCCCGGGGCAGCGCCTGGCGACGTTCACCGACAGCTGATGAGCGAGCTGGCGCGATCGCGTTGGCAAAAGATGAATACACCAAGCATGGCCTGCCCGCGAACGCAATTGAAAAGATAGAGGTTATGAACCTGACCGCCATTGATGTGGATGGCGACAACAAAGCGGAGCTGGTTGGTAGTTTTAAAGTCCCCCAGCCAAACAAAGACAAGCCTCCGCATTTTCTCTTCCTGATCATTGACGGGGAACCGGGTAATTACCACGCCGCTCGCGAGAATTATCAATTCAATCCCAAGCAGGCTGAATATCCACTGGGCCTTGAAATGTTGTCGGATAATCTTGATATCGACGGTGATGGGATTAACGAGATCGTGACCTTCTTCAGCGGTCCAGGTTTCAAAGATTTCTACCTGGTGTATCAGCTAAAGAATGGCACATGGGGTCAGGTTTATTCAGGAGCCGGAATGCGCTGAAGCAACTGCAACCAGCACAATCAAGGGGGTCCCATGAAAAACTCGTTCATTGGAGTATTAGTGCTGACGCTGACGGCTGCTTGCACTTCGGGGCAGCAAACCGCTCAGAAAACAACAACGATTGCCACGGTTCTCTGTGAAATTGATCAGAAAGACTATCAGTCAGCAGAAAAGAACCTTGAATCGCTTCGAGTCGCCGATCCCAAAAACTTTGATCTGCAAAAGCTCCTGGCCGCCGTGCGGGGAAAGATGATCGAAAGCGGGGATAAGTCGGCTGAAAATATTGCGCGTATTAGGAAGGCAATCGAAAGTTATAACCAACTGCTTGCCGACACCAGGCTCAGCGCAGACGACAAGAACCTTGTCGACAAAGCGATCGTTGATTTCTACACCAAGCTTGGTGAAGAAGAACTGAAGAAGCACTGGCTGAAAAGAGCTTCCGATACCAACGAAAGTCCTAGCGACCGGGTCCAGGCTTTTACGGTACTCGCCGGGAAGACATGGGACTGCTCATTCACAATAACTGCACGTGGGACCAAAGACGCTGCCGAGATTGCCAGAGCAAAAGCATGCGCCACTGAAGGGCTCGAGTATTCCAACCGGGCGTTAAAGATAGCTCCCGATGATTTGAGCGCGTGGAGCTACAAAACAAACCTACTTCAGGAGGCAGCGAAGATAGCGGGCTTGGAGGGACGCCAGGCCGAGAAAGCCTCCTATCAGAAGCAGTCTGATGAAGCACTTAAACAGACAACAGAACTGAGCAAGAAAGCACAAGCGGCGCAAGAGAAGGATTTGGCCAGCCAGCCTGAAGTGTCTTCTGGACCGGCGCCGTCAGACGAGGCTTCACAGGATCTAACCGAATTCAAAGCTGAAAACTCATTAGCCGATGCGGCGAGTGAGTTGTTGTACGTCACGGCCCAACCTCCCCCAGCAGAAATACGATTGGAAAACGGTTGCTGCGGCTGACGATCTAACGATTGATCTACCCGACAATATCACCGAGACTCAAACCAGTTACTCGGCAGCCAGTGAAGGAGTGGTTTACTCAATACTGACGGACGAGCGAACAGCGATTCAGGCAGATCCTACAGTCGCCGATCGAACGATGAACGCCCTAGCACGATCGTATGCTCGCCTGGCCAGCAGAGGATGGCTGGGTGCGGGCCTCAGAAATAAATATGAAATGAAACTGTTGAAAAAAAAGATGGTCAACGGAGAGCCACAAAAACTCTATATCTATACCCTCGATTCCTGCACAGAGAAGAAGGAAGGTGTGCTGGTGATCCAGGCGAGTAAAATTCATTTCTACACAATTGCGATCTACGGGGCTAACTATTCAGACCCGAGAGTTCAGCGCGTATTGTCATCGATAAAGATAAAGTGATTACGGTATGTCCGATATGCTTCAGCTTGTCGTGAGTCCAGATAGAGGTCCCCGGGGTTTAAGCGAAAGTCACGACAAGCTAAAGAGCCTCTTGCTAAAGTCAAGATCAGTTAAGAAAAGCATGTGAATTAAGTACAGGTAAGGAAGGGCGGTTTACCCCCGCTGGCCTGGCAGGAGGAACCCTGAGGTAGCTTTTGGCTAGGCCAGCGGGGGTAAACCGCCCTTCCTTACTTGCGCTAAACTAAAGTTCTTTTTTCTCCCACTCCTGACTTTTGCAAGAGGCCCTAAAACATATCGGACAAGCAATCCCAACTGGTAGATATGTGCGGCGCCACCGTGTGCTTAGGTTATTTTTGTCCTACGGCCCAGATCGAATTCTCTCCTCGTACGATCAACATTCCGGTAGTGATCGCAGGCGTCGCCATCAGCGGCTGACCCATCACATTCTTCGCCAGCACCTGAAACTCTCTTCCAGCTTTAACTACAAACACCTCGCCGTCTTCACTCGCCAGAAACAACTTACCATCCGCTGCGATCGGCGACGCACTAAACGAACTTGGCAACCTCTGCTGATAGACGCGCACCCCGGTTGTTGCCTCATATGCGCTCAAGACTCCGTTATCAGCAAGCACGTAAAATAGATCTCCATAGACTATCGGCGTCGGCGTGTAAGGACTACCACTTGTAGAACTCCATGCGATGAAATCATTCTTCGTCTCGCCTTCCTTAAGCGAGATATCGCCAGACCCGCCGGGCCGTAACACCCACATCGGGCGGCCTGCCGGGTAACCGCCGGTAACGTAAATCAGATCATTTGAGATTTGCGGCGCCTGCATCTTCACTTGCGTGTTGCTATCGGAGAATCGCCAGAGTTCCTTGCCAGTGAGCGGGTCGTAGGCGCGTATGTAACGTCCGCCATTGGCAATAAGTTCAGTACGAGTCTTACCTTGATAAATTGTTGGCGTGGACCATGAAGTGATCTCATCGCGTTCAACACGCCATGCTTGTTTGCCGGTCTTTAGATTAAACGCTGCGATGAAAGACTGTTGATGACCATCAGCTTGAACAATCACCAGGTCGCGATAGATGATCGGACTACTGGAGTGGCCCCATGACGAAGTCTTATCGTCCCAGAGTCCGGGATTGAGAACACCAAGATCCTGCTTCCATAGAAGCTTGCCGCTTGTCTCGTAGCAGGCAAGTCCTTCGGAACCAAACAACGCGACTACGTATTGACCATCAGTAACCGGGGTGGAATTAGCCTGGGTCGCTTTAACGTGTCGCTTAGCGCGGGGCACACCTTCGTAAGCCTTTTGTTGCCAGAGCACTCGACCGCTTCGTTTATCGATCGCATAGATATGCCATGTGTGTTTCGTTTCATCGTTCGAGAGAGAAATCCCACGGTCCTTTGCTTTGAAACCCGCGGTAGTGTCACTACTGATTGCTGTGATCACAAAAATGCTATCTCCCCAAACTACTGGACTCGCATGGGAGAGACCCGGGACCGTGGTCTTCCAAAGCACGTTAGCGGATTTCTCAACGTCCCATGTTGTCGGAAGTTTTGTTTCGAGAACACCGGAAGTATTTGGCCCACGAAACGCCGGCCAATTCTGGGCATTGATTGTTAGCGGGGAGAGAAAGAGAACCAGGAACAGAAGTTGTTTCATGCTCTCATTGTATCGTGGACTACTAAGCTTGCGTCAGGTTGTTACGTGTTCACTACAGTCATTTGACGACTACTACACTCTTTTGGATCGGTTGTTTCTTCTTCGGCCCATTGCACACGTTTTGAAGCTCTTCTTTGTGTGCAACTCAAGCCTGTACTAAGATGACTGACATTTATTGCATCCATCATCATTAGCCCGGAGGGTCCCCCAATGATTGGCAGGAAAGTCTCCCACTACGTCATCAAGTCACAGCTTGGCGAAGGAGGGATGGGAGTTGTCTATGAAGCTGAAGACATAAATCTCGGTCGCCACGTTGCCTTGAAATTTCTCACCCCCGCCATGGCTGGCGACGAGAGTTTGCTCCAGCGGTTTCAACGTGAGGCGCGTGCGGCATCATCACTCAACCATCCAAACATCTGCACAATTCACGGTATTGAGCAATTCGAGTCAGAGCACTTCATCGTAATGGAGTTACTCGACGGAGAATCACTTGGCGATCGCATACGTCGTGGTCCACTCAACCTCGAGTCGACACTTACGCTGGCTATCCAGATCGTCGATGCACTCGAATCGGCTCACTCCAAAGGAATTGTTCATCGCGATATCAAGCCGCCCAACATCTTCGTGACGTCGCGTGGCCAGGCGAAGATTCTCGATTTCGGGCTCGCAAAAATTGATAAGGCCGACCGACTGGCAATGGGTGCAACTGCCGACTCCGATATAGCGACGGCAGTTCGTCCCAAGGATCTTACTGAAGCAGGCTCAACGCTCGGTACAGTCTCATATATGTCGCCAGAGCAAGCTCGCGGACAAGTTACAGACGCGCGTACCGATCTCTTTTCAGTCGGCACGGTTCTTTATCAGATGGTCACCGGAGTTTTGCCTTTCCAGGGAGAGACGTCGCCCGTAGTGTTTGAAGCCATACTCAATCGTGATCCAGTCCCGTTAAATCAGGTCAATCCATCGCTACCTCCCGAACTCAATCGCATCATTGCGCAGGCTCTCGAGAAGGATCGCGACCTTCGTTATCAAAGTGCAACTGACTTGAAGACAGCACTCAAGCGACTAAAACGTGATCTCAGTTCATCACCTTCTGGTAGACAGGCGACCGAGTCGAGTGCAATCCGCGCGCGAGGTGCAGTCGCAACGGAGCACTCAGTTGCGGTTTTGTATTTTGAAAACTTGAGCGGAATGAAGGAAGACGAATACCTGCGCGATGGTATTACGGAAGATATAACAACCGAACTTTCGAAGATCAAAGGATTGAAGACCTTTCCGCGTGCGATGGTGCTGGCATACCGTGACAAGTCGGTTACAGCAGGACAGGTAGGAAAGGAACTTAGTGCGAAGTACGTACTCGTCGGGAGTCTGCGTCGCGCAGGTGCGCGTTTACGTATCAATGCGCAGCTCGTCGATGCCGCCACCGATTTCCCACTCTGGTCCGAACGGTACGATCGCGAGATGAAAGACGTGTTTGAAGTGCAGGACGAAATTGCGAACAAGATTGCTACGGCGCTGAGAATCACTTTGTCGCCACAAGAGCAACAAGCATTATCAGCCAAACCAACTGAGAACTTGCAGGCTTACGATCTCTATTTGAGAGGAAGAAACTACGCGCGTCGGGTTGGTCGACAGGACTTGCAGTTTGCACTTCAAATGTACGAGAACGCTGTTGCACTCGACCCAAACTTCGCACTGGCGCATGCGGGACTGGCAAAAGTATGCGCGGAGTTTTTCTACCACTTTGAACGTCATCAGCAATGGATTGACCGGGCAATCATCGCGACGGAACGAGCAAATGCCACCGGCCAGGAAGCCCCTGAGATCGAGTGCGCAAAAGCGTGGGTACTATTCGCGAGTGGCAACTACCGGGAGGCGGCAGAGAAGATGCGCACAGCGCTCAACACAACCCCTGATCTGGACGGCGGCTATTACCTTCTCGGCAGATCTTTGTTTGCCGATGGACGTTATCAGGAAATAGTCGACATGATGGAAGAATCCATGGCCCATGCAAGCGAGAACTACAACACGATTGTGCCGATCCACAACGCACTCGGAGCTCTTGGAAAGAAAGAGGCGAAGCTAAATTTTGTTCATCGCGAGATTGCAGTTTATGAGGCGCACCTAAAGAAGGTCCCTGAGGATGCGCGTGCTCGCGTTTTACTCTCGGGCAAGTACGCGATGCAAGGCAGGTTTGAAGAAGCCAAGAAAGAAGCTGACATGGCGATGATACTGCGTCCGGACGATTCGATGATCTTGTACAACTCTGCTTGTGTCTACTGCTCGATGGATAATCTCGACGATGCCGTGAATGCGATGAAGCGAGCCTGGGAAGCCGGTTATCGAGACGCGAACTGGACCAGGCAGGACCCAGATCTACAGAAGCTCCACGGCCACCCCGATTTCGAGCGCCTTTATCCGGCCGCTGCGTGAAGTGAGGTGTCGAATGTCCGACATGCTTTAGCTTGTCGTGAGATGATTTAGCGCCATCCAGGCTGTAGGTGAAGTCATGACAAGCTAAAGCATATCGGACATCTGATTGAGTTTTACTTCACATCTTTCACGAACCGACCGTATTCCTTCTCAACCTGATCCGCTGAAACCGCTCCCGATAAAATCAAGAGTCGGTAACGAAATGTCACGGACTGTTTTGGCTCAAGGGTGAAATTGAGTTTTTCCTGCCCTTTACTGAACACTTCCTGGCCTAACGGATTCGCCGCGAAGAGTCCGTACCCACGTGCATGCCAGTAAGTCGGAAAGCCGGTGTTCTTCGGATGATCCAGGATAGCGAGAGTTATCTGTTCCTGCTTGACGTTGCCCGCCAACATGGTCCAACGACCACGCGTGCCCCAGACTGCATCTCCGGTTTTGCCTTCGCTAC
>QHXL01000119.1:0-23150 GCA_003222935.1 Acidobacteriota bacterium | reverse complement strand
AGCGCGACCGCTCGCATCCGTAAAGACCAGCGGCTCGGTTGACGGTTGCTCGAGCTCACGCCTGACTCGCAAACCCACCATGCCTTCTTTGTCATCCTTAAACAGTACGCGCTCGTTCTGAGCTGTCCACGTGGTGATTCGATCAATCGCGCGGAGGTTAGGTCCAACATGAAAAATGAACTTTGTTGTTTCGCGTAAGATCACGTGACCATCCGGCATGATCCAATCCAACTCGACTTCAAGCTCGCCGCGATCCTTGCCGTCGACGGTGCGAGTAACTCGCTGGTGCGTGATGCTTCCCATCTTCGCCTGCTGCTCCGGAGGCAGGACGGTTGAGCTATTCCAAAAATCGACACCATTAACATTGCCGTAGTTCATCCAGAATCCGGCGTGGTGCGGATGGTCCACGCGCTCACCTGCACGCGGTTCAAGCGGAAAGCCGCGCGTAACCACCGTGCCTGCTGAAGTTCTCAACGGATACAGCACAGGCGTCTTTAAGCTTACTGGCCAGACATATGAAGTAAATGGCTGCCCATCAATTGTCACATCAACGCGTCGCGACGCTTCATTCTTCACGACTCGCACTCCACGCTCTTGAGCTGACGTGGTACGAGAGAGAGAGGGAACAACTACGAGCAGACCGCCGACCAGGAGTGCTATTTGAAGGACGCGGCTTGCGTGACGTTTCGAGCTAGGGCGATTTTTGTGACTCATTTGGCTTTGTATTGTAGGCAGTCAACTTGGGTGAAATTCGAATCAGCGATCAGTTTCGTGGAAGCTTAAGCATCCACTCGATCGACGTCAATTGTTTGTCGTCTCAATGTCCAGCGCACTCTAGGGAGTTGGTTAGTGCACAGGTATTGTTCGTGTTGTTTCGTGTGTTTTAGTGGATCCTTTACTCCGCCGCGAAAATGATGATCCACGAAGTCATACGAACAAACACGAACGCCAATACTGACCACGCGTTTAGGCTTTTCGAACTTCAGACGCGCGAATCCATAAACGATCCTATATTCGCCAGTGCGAAGCGAAGTAGTTCTTCATTCGCCAGGTAGACCAGCCGAAAGTATCCGGCTCGAGGATCACACCCAAATCCTGAGCCGTGGACCACAAGCACACCACTCCGTTCCAACATCTCAAGTACAAAAAGTTCGTCCGTGCTACACCCGAGTTCGTCAACCTTCACCATCAAATAGAAAGCGGCTTGCGGAGTGGAGCACGAGAGTCCTCGAATGTTTCCGATTTGAGAAACTGCGAAATCTCGACGCGCCTTGAGATCGCGTACAAAGTCGCTCATGAAACTTCGGTCGCCGGCGAGGGCTGGCTTGATCGCATATTGTGCCGGCGTAGGTGAGCATAGTCGGCCGCCTGCCAGGCGTGTCGTCGCTGCAATTAATTCACGCATCTTCACCGAATCTGAGAACCGCATCCAGCCAACTCGCCAGCCGGGTATCAAATGTGTTTTCGACAAACTCTCCAGGGTGATCACAGGTGCGCCTACGGACGCAGTAAGTACAGCAGCGGAAGTTGGTGGCGACACGAAACACAACTCCCGATAGACTTCGTCGGAGATCACCACGAGTTCATGCTCCGCTGCCAGCGAAAGAACCTGAATGGTAGTTTCATCCGGAGTGACAGAACCGGTGGGATTATTGGGATTGATGAGAACGATCGCTCTAGTGCGTTCGTTGATCAACGAAGCAATTTCGTCAACCGATGGCTGCCAGTTGTTCCCCGCGTCCAGATGGTAGTAACACGCCGTCGCGCCAAGCCTGGCTGTGATGGCCGGATAGATCGGGTAGCCTGGCGCCGGCAACAACACTTCATCACCTTCGTTTAGTAGCGCCGTCATCACGAGATCTGCCCCTTCAGATGCACCGCTCGTGACAATTATGTCGGCGGGGTCTGTCGGGGCACCCAGGTTCGACGCATAGTTGGCGATTGCGATTTTGGCTTCAGGCAAACCAGTCGAATGTGCGTATCCGGTGAAATTGTCTTTGAGAGCTCGTTGGACGACTTCGACAATCAAAGCGGGCGGTCGAAAGCCGAAGACCTGAGGGTCACCGATGTTTAGATAGATAATGTGTCGCCCGGCTCGTTCGAGAGCTTCTGCTGAAGTGACGATGTTTCGAATTGCGTACTGGAACTGCGCGCTTCTAATTGATGGAGAGATCACACGGTGAATCGTAAATCGTCAAGCAGGAATCGTAAATGGCTGGAGGCCCGAGCTTAGTCGTGTGGACCGATGTTGAGGCCTGTCCCCCAGAAAACGTGTCGCGCCGTGCCCTTAGGGTGATCGCGTCTCAGGCAGCGTCGACCGGAACCCAACGCCTCGAGTGTTTCACTGAGGGAATCTCGTTGTTTTATTAGTTCAACAGTTTCAACTTGGGAGATCGGCATGACCGTCCAGTGCTGCGGGTCGTCGCCGTCCGCCCAGTCTATCATCTCTGTGAAGACCGAAACGAAGTGCTGAGTGCAGCGGGGGCATGCGAGGATCATTACATGGAAGTGCGACTCATCGATCAGTTCAGCCACTTGTGACAGTGTGCGCCGTGCTTCCCACGCGTCAGCAGCAGTTGGTGGCCAGCAATCCGCACAGCCAAAATCCTCCGGTCTGTCGTCAGTCTGAACCTTCAATTTCTTACTCTAGACGCGTTAGAATGTCACAGCCATGATCGTCGACGACTTAATCGAGGTTGATCCAGAAAAGATGAGCGGCACACCCGTCTTCGCCGGTACACGGGTCCCGATCAACCACCTCATTGATTATTTGGAGGCCGGCGATAGTCTTGATGTGTTTCTCAATGATTTTCCGACGGTAAAACGCGAACAAGCCCTGGGTGTACTGGAGCTGATGCGCGAACGTCTCCTCACTAAGAATGAAACTGCTGCTTGATGAATGCACTCCGAAGCGACTCAGACTGGAGTTTCCCGGTCACGAAGTTATCACTGTTGAGGAAGCCGGATTCGCTGGTTTAAAGAATGGCGAGTTGCTGAGCTCGGCTAGCGAGCGTTTTGACGCCCTCATCACAGTCGATCAAAACATGCCGTTCCAGCAGAACGTCGCAACTTATTCCATAGCGATCGTTATCCTCATTGCTCGCCCGAACAGATATCCTGAGTTAAGGCGTCTTGTTCCGAAGGTGCTTGCAGCATTGGACGAGATCAAAGCTGGACAGGTAATAAGAATTGGGTAGGAAGGTTACCTTCCCAGTAACACGCTCAGATTGCTACTCTCACTATTGCTCGTTACCAAATCCATCTTTCCATCACCGTTAAGATCAGCACCGTCGAGTCGCCATGTACCTTGCCCCGTCGGAATCTTTGGACCCGGCGCGAATCTGCCTCGACCATCACCCAACATCACTAGCAAGCTATCGCCTCCCGCCGCGATCACATCCATTTTGCCATCACGATTCACGTCCGCGCAGACTGCACTAAAGCCGTAATGCCCGAGATCGAAGGGTGAGCCGCCCGCTTCAACAAATCCGCCCTGACCGTCGCCCATCATTACCGTCAGCTCATTGAGTTCATGATGAGTTGCCACGATGTCAGGCTTACGATCGCCGTTGACGTCGCTGATAACGGCAAACCACGGTTCACCTGTGCGTAGCGGAAGCTGGATCGATCGAAAACCTCCGCGACCGTCAGACAGGAGCAAAGTCAACGCTCGACTCAACGGCAGTTGCTGAGTGCGTGACGGACCAGTTGCACTGGCAGTTGCGACGATATCAAGCCATCCATCGCCATTGACGTCGCCGACCGCTAGCGGATATGGGCTTGGACCAACTGCGAATGGCGAGCCCGGTGCAATCGTGAAGCTGCCACGTCCGTCACCCAAGGCTATCGATATATCATTGTCTGCATTATTGACCGTGACGAGGTCGACTTTGTTGTCACGGTTCATGTCCGCTAGAGCCAGGCCATGCGTGTGCGGAGTTTGTCCAGCCTTCATCACGATCGGAGAGTTCGGAGGGACAGTGAATCCACCTTTGCCATCTCCCAGGAGCAACATCGCGCCATAGCTATCGTGAGTAACGATCGCGAGATCCAGCTTACCGTCGCCGTTCACATCCCCGAGTGCCATTTCTCCAGGACTGTCAGGGACTTTCGTCGTCGAAGCTGATGCGGAAAATTGCCCATCGCCTTTGCCCAACAGAACAGTGACGCTTTTGGTTTTGCTCAACGCCAACACGAGATCCGGCTTTTTGTCATTGTTCACATCTCCAATTGCTACGGGGCCGGATCCGTCGGGAATTGAAATCGGCGATCCCGGCGCATTTGAGACTAAAGAATGTTGCTCCTGAGTATTGTTGGCAGTTCCCGTTTGGCAGGAGGTAAATAAGAACAGCGACAGGGTAGCTGACATTACGAGCATCCGATGCCCAATATGCTTTAGAGGCTCTTGCAAAATAGCGCAAGTAGGGAAGGGCGGTTTACCCCCGCTAGCCCGACTAAGAGTACCCCAGTGTATTTTTTTAGTTAGCCCAGCGGGGGTAAACCACCCTTCCCAACTTGCACTCGTTTCAATTCCTTTTTTCGCTGGTCCTGACTTTTGCAACAGAGTCTTTAGGTTGTCGTTGCTCAAAATATTTTTGCGACCGCCGATAGTGCGTTTCACAACAATTTCCTTGCAGCCCTCATAGGTGAATTTAGGGAATCAACTATTAGACGAATGCGCGCCTGATTTTCTTCCGAACGATTGATCAATTGTACCAATCAAATCTGTATAATCCCCTCTATGGACAAAGAAGCAAAGAAACGAATCAAAGAAGCCATCGAGAAGAAAAACCAGGCGCGCCAACAAGGTCTTAAAGAACGCAGCCCGTCATCTTCACAACCCAAACAGCGACCCGGGCATATAGTGCGACCCGAAAAGAAGCGTGGCTAACCCAACGCCAAAACACCCAAGTCGGTCGCTCGCTCAAGTTGAAGCCTCATTATCTTTGAAGCAACTTTCAGCCACTCCGAGGAGTTAACGAAATGCGCAATCTGGTCCATGCGACATTATTAATTCTCGCTTTATCCGTTGGTGTGTTCGCTCAAGCAAAGCCAACAGACGTCGAGATTATTCCTGACGTGGTCTATGGGCACAAGGATGGCCTGGCATTAACCTTCGACGTCTTCCGTCCCAAATCAAAACTGAACGGCGCGGCCGTCATTTTTATGGTTAGCGGCGGTTGGGTTTCAGCCTGGGCGCCTCCAACTCAATCTCAGTCACGCTTTCAGGACCTGCTCGACAAAGGCTTGACAGTTATCGCGTTGAGACACGGCAGCAGTCCAAAGTATTTGATTCCTGACATTGTTGCTGACGTACGTAGAGCAATTCGCTTCATTCGTTACAAGTCAAAGGACTGGGGCGTCGATCCGAATCGACTCGGTGTGTGGGGAGGCAGTGCCGGGGGTCATTTATCACTGATGATCGGAACTGCTTCAGACGCCGGCGATCCTAACGCGCCGGAACCGTTCTTGAGAGAAAGTGATCGCGTTGCAGCTGTCGTTGCATACTTCCCGCCAGTAGATCTGCGTCTGCTCGCGCGTGGTCTAAACCCCGCGCCAACCGGCACCGTGCTTGATCGCTTCCCTGCTCTGAATTTTGCAAAGGAAAGAGCTGCTGACTACTCACCCATCATGTTTGTCTCATCCGATGATCCGCCAACCCTCCTCGTCCATGGCGACCAGGACGAGCTGGTTAACATCAGTAACAGCAAAATCATCTACGAAGCGTTGCAGAAGGCAAACGTCAAAACCGAATTCATCACCATTCCCGGTGCCGGCCACGGTTTCCGTGGTGAGGCAGCAAAGCAAGCCAATGCCGCGATGGTGAGTTGGTTCGAAAACACCTTGCTTAAAAAAGAGCGAACCACACAATAGCGCGCATGCCGGTTACTTATCGGGGTGCGGCTCCAACATTCGCCTCAGATAATCTATCTGGCCCAAGTGCCAATTCAGGTGGCCATAGAGATGAACCAGGAAGTGGTGTGTTGTCATGGCTGAATCAAGTACTTCCTCAGGATATTCCATCTCCAGCTGCTCCGCAGAAAGGTTTTCGATGATAGACGGGATAGTTTCACTCAATTCTTCTAGTCGTGAGCTGACGTCCTCCCTGGAAAGTCTTTTCAGACTAAATTCAAGATCACGCGTTCTGCTGTACGGAAGTTGACCAAGCTGGCGTCCCACGAATTCACGCAGATTGCCTTCGAGGTGGAGCGCCAGGTTACCTGCCGGATTAATCACCCCGGGAAGCGTCTGCCAGAGAGCATCGTCACTGGCGAAACTGTCGATCTGTTTTCGTAGTCGGTTCAAATCGCGAGTGAAAAGGAATGCCAGTTCGGTTGATGTAGACATAATCTTGTTCCAGATATTTTTTTGTGGTTATGTTAGGTCGCCCTCTAATCGGCACACAACCCGTTCCATGCAAGCAACACCCCCGGGTTAACGCGAACTGGCCGAACCTACGCGGAGTGGAAAGCACCTGTCTCTGTTACAATGCGCGCCTTTTTTTAGCAAACTGCGAGGCCACACCCGATGGATAGATTTGATGAGTTACAGAAAAAGCTGGTGCCACTCTGGCGATCGATTGAATCGCTCAACCAGGATGAACAGACGATCGTAGTCGTTCCATCCATGTCAATCGACATGGTTGCGACCGGCTCCGAGTTTCAAGCATACGAAGAACGATTTCTGTTTTTGCTGCTGCTCCTTCGTCAACCACGTGCCCGGCTCATCTACGTAACCTCGCAAACGATCCTGCCGAGCGTCATCGACTACTATCTCGATCTTCTGCCCAATGTAATTCCAAGTCACGCGCGTCAACGTCTATTTCTTGTATCACCACTAGATGCATCCCTCACTTCCCTGAGCGAGAAACTACTTGCGCGTCCCAAGTTGCTGGAAAAGATCCGCTCACTAATCATCGATCGAGATCGCGCACACCTCGTCACATACAACACAACCGATCTCGAGAAAGAACTGGCGCTGCGACTTGATATCCCGATGTACGGAGCGGATCCAAAGTTCTTTTATCTCGGCACGAAGAGCGGTTGCCGGCAGATCTTCGGCGAAGAAGGTGTTAACTTTCCACTCGGTTTCGAAGGAATCTCGAGCAAGGAGGACGTGATTGAGTCGATCTGTCGGATGCGTGAAATGAAACCCACGCTTCGACAGGTAATGGTGAAACTTAATGAGGGTGTTTCTGGCGAAGGAAACGCCGTTATCGATCTAACCGGACTGGAAGAGCCGGGCGCCCTGGGTGAGCTCGAAACAATCGGCGAACGCTTCGACAACATGTCCCTGGAATTGAAGAACGTGAAGCTTGAAGAGTATGTCGCGAAGTTGGCCCAGCGGCAGGGTGTGGTAGAAGAGCGAATCCTGGGCAATGAGATCAAAAGTCCGAGTGTGCAAATGCGTATCTCGCCGTTAGGAAAGGTAGAGTTGTTATCCACTCACGATCAACTCCTTGGTGGCCCAAGTGGACAGAGTTACCTGGGATGCAAGTTTCCCGCAAACACAGAATACGCAGGTTTGATTTCGATAGAAGCAATGAAGGTCGGCCGGCGTCTGGCCGCTGAAGGAGTACTCGGCAGGTTTGCGATCGATTTTGTTGTCGTTCGATCCGATTCGGGCGAATGGACTCCTTACGCTATCGAGGAGATCAACCTGCGTAAGGGCGGCACCACTCATCCATTTCTCACTCTGCAGTTTTTGACTGACGGCACCTACGATTACGAAGCTGGAGTTTTCACGGCTCCGGGTGGACAAGTAAAGTGTTTCGTAGCGAGTGATCATGTCGAATCGCCACAATATCGCGTGTTCACCCCGGACGATCTCTTCGACATCCTTGTCCGACATGGACTGCACTTCGACCAAAGTAAACAGACGGGAGTGGTGCTTCACATGATGAGTGCGTTAGGAGAGTGTGGTCGCCTCGGCCTCACAGCAGTCGGCAACTCACATGAAGAAGCTGAGGAGATCTATTCGCGCGCAGTGGCGATTTTGGACGAGGAAGCGAGAGGGAGCCTGGCTGCAATGAGCGCTACGTAGCTCTCGGGAAGATTTCCCCTAGAACGTTTGGACTCACCTTTTTCATAAAGAAGTCTGTGTAACCTTCGTAGTCTGTGGATGGTATTTTCACTTTCGATTACCATTCCCCCGAATTCATCCACGCCAACAAAACTAACATGTTGAAACTAATCACTCTCTGTCTAATCGCCGCGATCGCACTCTCGTCCTCACCATCCAGTGTGCAGGCAACTTCTCGCACGACACTTTCATTTGATAACGGGTGGCTCTTTCTTAAACGCGACGCTGCCGGTGCAGATACTCCGTCATTCAACGACTCGGCCTGGCGCAAACTCAACGTGCCACACGACTGGAGCATCGAGGGTCCCTTCGACAAAGACAACCCGACTCGAGGTTCCGGCGGCTTTCTTCCATCCGGTGTTGGTTGGTATCGCAAGCACTTCGCACTCGCGCCCGATTCGAAAGATAAAAGAGTCTTCATCGAGTTTGACGGTGTCATGGCCAACAGCGACGTTTGGATTAATGGCTTCCATCTCGGCAAACGTCCCTATGGTTATGTGAGCTTTCGTTATGAACTAACTGCTCATCTAAACTTTAACGGAGACAATGTGCTCGCAGTGCGCGCGGACACATCAGCACAACCCGCTTCACGTTGGTATAGCGGCGCAGGTATCTATAGGCATACGAACCTTGTTGTCACGGATCCCATACATATTGGACATTGGGACACCTTCATAACGACTCCTCAGGTGGCCGCTGAGAAAGCCGTGGTCCTTGTCCGGACTTCTGTTGTAAATCAATCAGCGGTGGCCCGAGACGTCGCTCTTGAGATCACGCTCATCGATGAAAAAGGACGCAGTCGTAAAGCACCAGTAACAACTATTCAGAATGTCGCGCCAGGAAAGTCTGTCGATTTTAGGGATGAGATAGTCGTACAGAACCCGTTGCTCTGGGATAAGGGCCATCCACATCTCTATAAGGCAGTCGTTCGTGTCCTCGCAGGCAATTTAATTCTCGATGAGGAAACCACGACATTTGGCATTCGTGAATTCCATTTCGACGCTAACACCGGTTTTTGGCTCAATGGACGAAACTTCAAACTCAAAGGAGTGTGTTTACATCACGACGGAAGCGCATTCGGCGCCGCGGTGCCGCTGCGAGTTTGGGAGCGACGATTGGAAATACTGAGGGGCCTGGGTGTCAATGCGATTCGCACTGCACACAATCCTCCGTCGCCGGAATTTCTCGACTTGTGCGACCGCATGGGATTCCTGGTGATGGACGAAATGTTTGACGCCTGGACAGTCGCCAAGAACCCGTATGACTACCATTTGTATTTCAAAGAGTGGTCGCTACTTGATACTCGAGATACGGTTCGTCGAGACCGCAATCACCCGAGCATCATTCTCTACAGTGCCGGAAACGAAATTCACGACACGCCCAAACCAGAGATCGCCAAACCTATCCTGAGTTCACTGGTAAAGGTCTTTCATGAGAACGACGATTCACGTCCAGTGACACAAGGACTTTTTCGACCAAACGTAAGCAAGGACTACGATAACGGTCTAGCCGATCTGCTGGATGTCGTGGGCCAGAACTACCGGGAGAACGAAATCCTCGCCGCCCATAAACAAAAACCAACTCGCAAGATAGTCGGGACTGAAAACACTCATGAACGCAGTGCGTGGTTACCCATGCGCGACAATCCCGAGTACGCAGGTCAGTTTATCTGGGCCGGCATCGACTACCTCGGCGAGTCACCCGCGTGGCCCAACATCGCTTCCAACTTTGGACTATTAGATCGTACAGGCACAGTGCGGCCACTTGGTTATCAACGAGCGTCGTGGTGGGCCGACAAGCCGATGCTCTACGTCGCCCGTCGTGTCGCGCCCACACCTTTAGCCCCAACTGATCCCGGTTACTCACCCGTGCCGGATCGACGACCGCAAGTACTCTTTTCAGATTGGACACCGCGCAACCGCGATACGCACGAGGAGAACATTGAGGTTTACAGCAACTGCGACGAAGTTGAGTTGTTTTTGAACGGCGTATCGATCGGCACCCAACCACGTCCCGCCGACGACAGCCCCCGCCTCTGGAAAGTCCAATACACACCAGGCACATTGCAGGCGGTAGGTAGGAATAAGGCGGGGGACCGCACGCGTCCCCGCGTGCCCCACGTAACACCAGGACTCGCGTGGTAACAACCTACGAACTCCGCACAGCCGGCCCACCCGCGAAGATCATCCTCACACCCGATCGCAACTCACTTAGCCCAACCTGGGACGACGTCGTCTACGTAACCGCGACGGTTGTCGACGCCAACGGCACGCTCATCGCCACAGCTTCCGACTTAATTACCTTCACCGTGACTGGCCCAGGAGTAATCGCCGCCGTCGATAGCGGCAACAACACCAGCCACGAACCGTTTCAAGCGAGCGAACGTCGCGCCTACCAAGGGCGCTGTTTCGCAATGCTCAAAGCCACAAGTGCTAAAGGTCGCATCACCCTAATCGCCTCCGCACCCGGCCTGAAGGGAAGCTCAGTTAGTATCGTCGTAGGTAAGTAGTTGGATGCTAATGTTTTGTTAAGATGGTGATGAGCTGCAATTGCACTCCAGCGAGGCAAGGATGAATTTGAATATGCTGAAGATCAATGTGATCACTACGGGGGGAACAATTGAAAAAGTCTATTCTGAACAGACCAGCACAGTAGAAAACTTAGATAATCAAATCTATCGATATCTCGGTAGGTTGAGACTTCCGGACTGCGACGTCCGCGTTGTGCCACTCATCAATAAAGACAGTTTGGAGATGACTGATGCCGACCGTAGTGCAATTCTTGGGCTCGTCGAGCAGATGTTAAGTGAGGGCTCGGCAGTCGTGATTACTCACGGTACGGATACAATGGTTCAGACCGGTCTCTATCTGAAACAGGCTCTACCTGAACTGAAAGTTCCTGTTGTGCTAACCGGCGCGATGACCCCACTGGGCTTTGAAGGAAGCGATGGTTTCCAAAATCTTATTGAAAGCCTCTTTGCGGTTCGAATACTTGATCCGGGTATTTATCTGGTAATGCACAATCAAGTCTTCCCAATAGATCGGGTGCGAAAGGATCGCGAAACCTCCCGCTTTGTCTGGATCGACTAAATTGCCGTCTTATCTTAATGTCCGACGAACTTCAGTTTGTCGCGCCGAAAGCTAAGGATCTTCTAAAGCAACCGAGTCACATCAGTCAAAGCACGACAAACTGAAGTTCGTCGGACACTTTATGCTTACTACTGAGGCCATTGATAGTTTATTTGATGCGGAACTCCCGGAGCCTTCCCACTGGGAGTCGTTGTATCCTCCGCGCAATCTTCCGCCCAGTGCGATCGTGACTCGCTTTGGTCCGAGCCCAACAGGTTTTTTGCATACAGGCGGTGTTTACGTCGCCACTCTTGGCAAAAACCTCGCACATCATTCCGGTGGTTCGTACTTTATTAGAATTGAAGACACAGACCAGGCGCGAGAAGTTCCCGGTTCGCGCGAACAGTTTGCGCGCGCCTTCAAATACTTCTGTATAGAGTCAGACGAGAACGACTCTAATTCAAAGTGGGGACCGTACGAACAGTCGAAGCGAGAGCGGATCTATCACACCTACGCCCGCGAGTTGCTGCGTACCGACCGGGCCTATCTATGTTTTTGCACTCGTGAAGAGTTGGCCCAGATGACAGAAGAGCAGAATGCGGCAAAAGTTCAGACCGGCTACTACGGTTCCTGGGCGCGCTGCAGACATTTTTCGCAGACAGAAGTCATGAGCCGTCTCGAAGCGGGAAAGACCTATGCGATACGCTTTCGTTCCCCCGATGGTCCGCCCCAAGGTTCACCGAGGCGTGTGGAATTCATCGATCTAATCCGTGGACGAATCGAGCATCAGGACAATGTGAACGACATCGTGTTGTTGAAGGGTAGCGATCAAACGCCCAGACTTCCTACCTATCACTTTGCTCACGTGGTTGACGACACCTTGATGAGAGTCAATGTGGTACTTCGAGGTGAGGAGTGGATCTCGTCAGTGCCGGTGCATCTGCAACTATTCAACGCACTTGGTTTTTCGCCGACACCGTATGCCCACATCGCTCCGCTGATGAAATTTGACGGTGCCAGCCGGCGCAAGTTGAGCAAGCGAAAAGACAACGAAGCTGATGTCGCATATTACATAGATTCCGGTTATCCCTCAGGCGCAGTGCTACATTACTTAAGAGGTCTCGCAAACAGCCGGTTCGCTGAAATGACGTTTGCAGAATCTGCTTCAGCTGCTCTCAGTTTAAGTGACTGTGGTGTAGCTGGTCCCATCTTCGATCTGGTGAAACTTGAGTCGATCAGCCGCGAGTTTATAGCGCAACTCCCTATCGACGAGGCACTGGAAGCGCTACTTACCTGGGCTCGGGAGAACGATCCTGAGTTGGCCACAGTTGTCACCGGAAATTTGCCGCTTGTTCATCGCATCTTCGCAAATGAGCGACAGCCTGGCGTGCAACGAAAGGACCTGGCGAAATGGAACGAATTCAGGGAGCGCTATGGTTTGTACTTCCAGGAGCTGTTTCCTCCCGTCAGTGATCCAACAGACCCACGATTCGCTCCCGTCAAACCCGACATGGTCGTCAAATTAGCTCAAAGCTTTGCTGATTCTTATCGGCATGAGGACGACAAAGAGGCCTGGTTCGAACAAATCCGGAGCTTGGCCTCTGACCATGGCTTCGCGCCCACGGCGGGACAATACAAGAAGAATCCGGAGAATTTCGCCGGTTCGATCGGTCACGTAAGCAACGCCATCAGGATCGCCCTCACCGGACTCACAACGAGTCCCGATCTTTTTCTCGTGGCCGATAACCTCGGCGAGGAAGGAGTATTACGACGCGTGCGAGCACTCACCAATGTCCCGTCTGATCATGTTGAACCCTAAAATCAAGCGGATCAAGTCGGTACCGAAACGCGGTAGCGTCGGGTCGTTCTAAAACTTCGATCCAACAATTTTCAAGCAGACCCGTCGCCACCGCGTTTCGGTACCGACTTCATGCTACTAGGTTGAATTTGCCTGGATTACACATTGCTCATCTTCTTTTGTAAACTAACAACCAGTACTGATCATTCGAGTATCGCTTAAGCTGGAGAACACAACAACGTGGGCATTGAAACTGAATCGACTGAGACTCCGTCACAAAATGATGGGCCTTCGAATTTTATTCGAAACATCATGATCGAGGACATTAAGAGTGGCAAACATGAAGGCCGTATCCAAACGCGATTTCCTCCAGAACCAAACGGCTACTTACATATAGGCCACGCCAAAGCCATCTGCCTCGATTTCGGTCTGGCGGCCGAGTTTGGCGGTAAGTGCAATTTGCGTTTCGACGATACCAATCCTTCAAAAGAAGATACGGAGTACGTTAACGCGATTATGGAGGACGTGCAGTGGTTGGGCTTCCAATGGGACAACCTCTTTTACGCCTCTGATTACTTCCCACAACTTTACGAATGGGCCATTCAGTTGATTAAGGACGGAAAAGCTTACGTGTGCGATCTCAACGCCGACGAGATTCGCGCCCATCGTGGCACGTTAACGGAGCCCGGTACGGATAGCCCTTATCGCAACCGATCCGTGGATGAGAACCTTAATCTATTCGCGCGTATGAAACAGGGAGAGTTCCCGGACGGTTCGCGAACCTTACGTGCGAAAATCGATATGAGCGCTCCAAACCTTAGTCTGCGCGACCCCGTCATGTATCGAATTCTCCACCTGGCCCATCATCGTACGGGTAATCAGTGGTGTATCTACCCGATGTACGACTATGCCCACGGTCAGTCGGATTCAATCGAACGCGTGACACACTCAATGTGTACGCTGGAGTTCGATAATAATCGCGCCTTGTATAACTGGTTTATCGAGCAACTTGGCATCTTTCCTTCGCGACAGTACGAGTTCGACCGACTTGCCCTGACTCATACTTTGCTTAGCAAACGCAAGCTACTGAAGCTGGTTGAAGAACGACTTGTTGAAGGTTGGGATGATCCGCGTATGCCAACGCTCTCGGGCATGCGCCGCCGCGGTTATACGCCTTCGGCAATTCGCAACTTCATCGCGAGTGTTGGGGTCTCCAAGACGAATGGTATTACTCAATTACAGCAACTCGAATACTTTCTGCGACAGGACTTGAATCGACTTGTTCCTCGCATCATGTGCGTGCAGAAACCACTACGCGTAGTTATCGAAAACTATCCCGACGGTCAGGTGGAAGAAATGGATGCTATCAACAACCCTGAAGATAGTTCCGCCGGATCCCGAAAGATTCCTTTTTCAAAGACGATTTATATTGAAGACGACGACTTTCGTGAAGACCCGCCGAGCAAGTTTTACCGCCTCTCACCTGGTCGCGAAGTGCGGCTGCGTTACGCGTACTTAATCACCTGCAGGGAGGTCATTAAAGACAGCAGCGGCACGATCGTAGAACTCCGCTGTACTTACGACCCGGCTACACGCGGCGGTAACACACCTGATGGTCGAAAGGTGAAGTCTACGATTCACTGGGTCTCAGCGGACCATGCTCTACCGGCAGAGGTTCGTCTGTACGACAACCTTTTCGTTAAGGAAGATCCTAATGAAGTTGAGGAAGGCCACGACTTTACTGAAAATCTGAATCCTGACTCGTTACAGGTATTGGCCGATTGCAAAGTAGAACCGAGCGTGCGAGACGCAGAGCGTGGGACGAAATATCAGTTTGAGCGCCTTGGTTATTATTGCGTTGACCGCAACTCCGAGGACGGATTGGTATTCAATCGGACCATCGGCCTGCGCGATAGTTGGGCCAAGATCGAAAAACGCGGTGCGTGAGCTGAACTTACAAAACAATTGTTGATTTCTTTTAGCCATGGAAACTATCTACGAAGCCGCAGGCGGTTGGGACGGTATGTTGAGGCTGGCGAGTGCGTGGCACAAGCGCGTGCTAGAAGATGAAGTAGTTAGCCATGCATTCAGACACGGATTTCATCCGCAGCACACCGAACGTCTTGCCTCGTACTGGGCCGAGGCGCTCGGTGGACCATCAATGTTCTCAGATCGCCACGGTAATGAAACTTCGGTAGCGCGGATTCATAGTGGTAACGGGCAGCACGAAGAAATGGATCAGCGGGCAATCGCTTGTTTCGACCAAGCGCTGGAAGACGTCGGCCTCGCTACCGACGAGCGGCTCAGACGGGCCCTCCATGACTACTTCGCGTGGGCGACCACAATCACGATGAATCGTTACAGCAAATCGGCAGAGAATGTGCCGAACGGTTTGCATATATCGAAATGGTCCTGGGACGGACTCGTCACGTTGGGATGAACCCCGCTATTTAGACTCAATGTGCTAGCGAGAAGTTAAGACTTCACACGGCTGAAGCCGGTGGTATCTCGGTCCGATTAACTCAATGTGCTAGCGAGAAGTTGACACCCCACGCGGCTGAAGCCGGTGGTATCTCACTTCTTAAAAGTTGCCAAGATTTCCCTCCCGGCGGTGTTAACCGATCGAACCAGTTCGATTTCTAAGCGTACACAACTTAAGAGCGAAACCTTCGGAAGGACGGGGACCGATGAATATATTTCTACAGGACTTGAAATATGCCCTTCGTATGCTGAAAAAGAATCCGGCGTTTGCCCTTGTCGCGATCCTGACCCTCGCACTGGGCATTGGTGCGAATTCGGCCATTTTCAGCGTCGTCAATTCGGTCCTGCTTCGCCAGTTGCCCTACAAGCAACCGGGTCAACTCGTCCGCGTCTATAGCGAATTCCCGACCATGCAGCTCCAGAAATTCTGGCTGTCGCCTCCGGAACTACTCGACATTCAGAAGGAAGCAAAATCCTGGGAAGCGATTGGCGCCTGGGCACCCGGTGGGCAAAACATCGGAACCGAGAGCGCTCCACTTCGAGTGACCTCCGCTGCGGTTACGCGCAGTTTGATCGACGTCCTCGGTGTACAGCCAGAACGTGGCCGCAACTTCAGTGAAGAAGAAGATCGCAACGGCGGACCCGAGGTCGCCATCATTTCACATGGCCTATGGCAAAAAGGTTTTGGCGGCACAAGCGACATCATCGGAAAACAGATTCTGGTCAACTCTCTAGCGACCACTGTTATCGGAGTGATGCCTGTCAACTTTGCCTTTCCTCCGGGCAGCAACGATCAAGTCGAGGTTTTGCTTCCGTTCCAATTCGATCCTGCAAACCCGGGCGGACGCGGCTCTCACTTTCTGTCGGTGGTCGGCCGATTGAAACCGGGTGTAACTGTTCAGCAAGCGCAAAGTGAAATGACAAGTTTAATGGCCGGCTGGAAGACTGAAGCTCGCGCGCAGCACTTGCTCAACCCGGAACGGCACCCTGTAGTAATGCTGGGCCTTCACGAAGATGTTGTTGGGTCAGCTCGCAAAGCTGTTTGGGTGCTTATGGCGGCTGTCGGTTTTGTCTTGCTCATCGCGTGCGTGAATGTTGCGAACCTTTTATTGGCCCGTGCGGAATCGCGTCATCGTGAGTTTGCAGTCAGGCTGGCACTGGGTGCAGGTGTAAAACGCATGGTTCGGCAATTTGTTGCAGAGGGCACAGTGCTGGTCACGCTGGCATCGGTACTTGGCGTTGCTCTCGCGTTTGGTGGGTTGAAAGTTCTGCTGCATTTTGCGCCTGATAGTGTGCCGCGTACGGAAGAGATTGGTGTTGGCCTACCTGTGCTCGGCTTTACCATCGCAGTGTCGATCATTGCTGTCTTTCTTTTTGGACTTGCGCCGCTGGCCCAGGTTAGTGAACGCAACCTTGCCAACTGGATTCGCGGTGCCGGGCAACGCTCAATTCGAGGTGGCGGGCAAACACTTCGTAAAGGACTTGTTATTGCCGAAATTTCTCTCGCAGTGATTTTGGTAATCGGTTCGGGATTAATGATTCGCGCGTTCTGGAAGCTACAACAAGTAAACACTGGATTTGAGCCTGCAGGCGTGGTGAGTTTTAGCTTGAATCTCCCGGGAAGCAAATACAAGGCACCCGACCGCCTGCAATTTGTCAACACTCTGCAGCAAAAGCTGTCCTCTCTTCCCGGTGTCACCTCGGCGTCGATTGCCAGTGGGATACCTCCGCTGCGGCGCATCAATGCGAACGACACCGAGATCGAAGGATACGTAGCATCGCCGGATAGTCCTGCTCAAAATGTCGACTACTGGAACGTCGTCGGCACAGACTACTTCAAGACGATGAAGATCAAAGTGTTGGAAGGCCGCGGCTTTGAGGCGCAGGATGATAGCGACAGTGCGATGAAAGTAGTGGTTGTCAATCAGGCGCTCGCAAAGAGGTTCTGGAAAGGCAGTCCCATTGGCCGGCGTGTGAATCCATCGTTCGACGATCCGAAAGTGTGGTTTACGATAGTCGGCGTGGTCGAAGATACGAAGAACGCTGGCATGGACAAACCAACCGGCCCCGAACTCTACATGCAAGTGCGACAGGTGGCGAACGATTTCCTTGGAGGAAATATGAATTACGTCGTACGCACTTCAAGTGACTCTTTAGCGGTTGAAAGTTCAATCCACAACGTCGTGCGAGAAATGGATCCTAGTTTACCCGTCTATAATCTTAAGTCTATGAATGACGTGGTGTCGAAGTCGATGGTCCAACCACGCTTCCTCGCGTTACTACTGGCGACGTTTTCAGGTATCGCGTTGTTTTTGGCGGCGATTGGTATCTACGGCGTCATGGCCTATTCCGTGGCCCAGCGGACGCAGGAAATAGGCGTGCGGATGGCGCTCGGAGCGCAACCACTACATGTATTGAAACTCATCTTCGGACAGAGCCTGATGATGTTGCTGATGGGAACAGCTATTGGACTGGCAGGCGCCTTTGCGCTAACGCGACTGATGAGCACATTGCTGTTCGGAGTTACAGCGACAGACCCGCTGACCTACGTAAGTGTTGTGGGAATACTGACGTTCGTGGCGCTGCTGGCCTGCTACATCCCCGCGCGACGCGCAGCCAAAGTGGATCCGTTGATCGCATTACGATATGAGTGAGTTGGTTATTTAAACCGATCTAAGATCTCGGGACCTTATGCGACGCGAATCGCTTGACTACCCCGAGTATGAGAAATATAGTCCGGCTCTATAGGAAACAGGAACTATCAGCAGCGCTTACCACGCAGTTCCTTTCAGGCAAGATTTAGTGCACTCCTCGTTGGTGGTCTCGAATCACTGCTCAACTGAGATCTTGCTCATAAGTAAGGAGAGCAGAAGTTGGCCGAGCTTTACTAGCCTCAGTCTTCTATTCCTTTTCGCATAGTCTCTCCAACTCTGACGAAATGACCAGATGCAAGACTCAATCTCTGTTTGTCTGTTAGGTTGAGCTTTGGATCCGTGGGTTCTGTAAACGTTTAAAGGAGGACCACATGAAAACAATCCAGCTTGCCGTTGTCGCTCTCGTTTTGACTCTGACTTGTGGTGACACCACCTCAGCGCTCAACTTCAAAAGACACCTATCCGACTATCGATCGCATTCGAATCTCGAAGCGTTGAGCATTGATCCCTTTGTCTTTCAGGATCCGCAAGTGCCATTGACGAACGAGGATGTCGTAAAAATGTTTGGAGCTGGCTTAACCGAGAGCACGATTGTTCAAGTGATTCAAAAAGTTCCTGCTAATTTCGATACCTCACCAGATGGTTTGATCAAACTTAAGCAGCAGGGAGTAACGGCAAAGATCATAGAGGCGATGGTGGCTATGAGGACCATTCCCGGTAGTTCCACACCGACAGAGACGGGCGTTAATAGCAGAGGCGTTTTCGCACAAAACGGAGCTCTGTGGAAACGGATAGAGGAGGTCTCTTCGATTGAGGTGAGAAACGTTGGCAACATTTCGAGCGCAGTGACTATGGGTATCAAAGAGGTCCGCGTTATCTGCGTGTTTCGCGGAGAGAAGGCAGAACTACAACTCGATAATCCCCGACCGGTGTTTCAGCTTGCAGGTCTTGGCGTTTACATTGTCGCGATGCGCCTGAATCCGGATCGGCGCGATTTGGAGATGGGGCGTTCTGGATTGATCAAGAAACTCAGTTACGGTTTTCGCAAACGAGATGTACGGGACGTGAATGTGAAGCGACTGGGCGACGACCTTTTAGAAGTTACGCCGAAACAAGATCTTGAGCCCGGAGAATACATCATGGTTCTCGGCGGAGTTGGGGTGCCCTTCACCGGGACGGGAAACAGGTCAGGCAACAGGTCAGTGATGATCCCGGGAAGCAGGTCAGTGGCTATCCCGGTGGGCAGTCCAGTGATCACGTCGGCGGGCACGGACGGCACCACAGGCTATGATTTTGGGATCGTCGCCGCGACCAAAGTTGCGTCCAATTAACTTTTGTTCGAACAACCCGCAACTTCACCCTGGAATGTACCGACGTGTCGGGAGCGCCGCTTTGTACGGCGCGAAGCTTTGAGGTCTCTGGGCTCGAGTTGTGCTGGTCCCGTCCTGGTAGGCATGCTTATCATCAAGAACTTTCAACTGGTGGCAGAAGTAAACTCCTACGAGCGTGGGGAGGAAATTCAGGAAATAATCGCGCAGCGGTTAGGTGAAAAGGCTCGTTACAAAATGACCTCGATTTCACCACTTGAAGGGGAAGTCGAAAAGCTTTGGGAAGAAGCGATGAACTCACCGGCAGCTAAGAGAAGCATGTCGCATGGGAGCAACGACTCAGAATTACCTTATGATTTCGCTTCCCCGTTTTCGTCAGTCCGCGAAAGCTTCGATCCCGACTCTCCTGAGGTGCAGGCGATATTGAAGGAGACTGCGGCTCAACACTGGTCCACCTGGTTTGACCTACCCGTCCCTGCTTTAGATAACATGACGCCGCGCGAAGCCTCTATTTCTCCGGAAGGCCGCGACTTACTGGAAAGTCTGCTGCTCTATTACGAAATCGAAACCAGCCGCATCCCCAACAACGCCGCCGCCCCCGACATCCCCTACCTCCGCCGCGAACTCGGAATGGATTAAAAAATAATGTCCGACATGCTTTAGCTTGTCGTGACCATTGGCCAGTGTACTGCTGTGTATAGCGCAAGCTAGAGCCTCCTGTAAAAGTCAGTAATCTACCTTTGCTCCGGAGGAGCGCCATGTTTATAGCCCCGCCTTTAACACGACGCGCTCCCCTGGGAGTGCCATGCTTGGCTCAATCCCAACACCCCACATAGCACTCCTACGGAGCGCAGGGTGGGTTGTTCGAAATGCTATAAACATCAGGCTCCTCCGGAGCCAAGACCTGCTGTTTTTCCAAGCGCTCTCGAGCTTATTGGTTAATCTCGCGCGACAACGACCAAGCTGAAGCATATCGGACATGATCACCACCACCCGCCTCTGCGTCACTCACGCGAAAAAACCTTGCCCTTCTCCCCTGACTGACCTTAGCCTCTTACTCCATGAAACAATGCCGCACCTGCAAACGCACCTACGACGACGATACATCTCAATTCTGTCTCGAAGACAATTCCCCTCTCTCTCCAATGCTCGACGCAAACGCGACCCTGGTCCTGGACGACTCACCCGACGTCGAAATAACTTTCGACCTTGATGACTCGACACCCAAGCCCAGGCGCGCCGTTAAGAAGAAGCCAACAAAGAAACCCAACCTGATCAATGATCCGGTCATCGCAATCTGCATCGACGAACAGTTCCCATACTGCGTCACCGCCGCTGATCTCTACACTTCCACCCGCGGTCTCTGGCACCTGGGCCAGGAGCGGGCCGAGCACGCTAAGTACGCTTTTGCGGTTTACGAAGGTGAGATAAAGGAAGTCTACGAGATCGAACGTTGGCTACCGGCAACGAAAGTCTTCAGCGACTTCTGGATTGCCCGTCTAGCCAGACAAGGCCGCACCATCCACGCCGACGAACACACCGGCACCTACGAATTCATCGGCCACCCCGCCCCCGAGGACATCCGCAAGAAATACGTGGGCCACAAACTCCCCAAACGCCACCACGGCAATCCGATCATGTACTTCAACTGTTGAGTTCCAACACTAGTAGACTTCTCGGAATTCAATTCTGCTGCATCGGCTTACGGAAGGTGCCGCACGAGACGAATGCGTCCGACACCTCCTCTATTCGAAGATATACCGGGAACGCCTAAAGATCCTTGGCACCTCTCCAATCGGCTACTCAAATTCAGTCATAACTCGGCAATCCGACGATTTTGTGAAACGAAAATCCCTTCATTGACACAAAGAGTAGACGAGTATTTTCAGGTAGCCAGCCAGAGAGACTTCGTAGTCTCGGGCGAAAGGAAAACCATGCCGTTTCTAAAACGCGGACGATTCTTAACCGCCATTAGTTTTGTTCTTCTCTTAACCTTGTTCGAAACTGCTAACGCGCAGTTTCAAGCGATGCGCCTTTTGTCTGGGGTGTTTGAGGTGGCAGGCAATGCGATCTCGCAACTCCCTGCTGCGTGTGTTACTGAACACCAACGACTGCCAGTTGCTCGTGATGTCTTCACTTCGTCGTCCGACGGAATTCTCGTAACCCGACTCGACAGTGCTGGTCAAACAACACGTCCTCTTAACGAAGTTCTCGGTCGGTGGATAAGAATCAAGGGAAGCAAGTCCGTCACACACGTAACAGTCGAACCAGTCAGAGCAGAAGCAGATGTTAGGTACAAGATATCTGTGTCACCTTCGGTGCCCGGCGTGGTCGGGCCCACTGCAAGTGATATTGCTGCACTGATGCCTCACTTAATCGATGTTCACTCAGCGTTGAAAGAGACTGATAGCTTCGGTGCGCAGATCAAACAGGTATTTGGCAGTAAAAGCGGAATCTATCGAGCATTTCTGAACAGCAAAGCTGACCTCGAATGGGATGTATCAACCCCAACAACCAATCGAGAACAGTCCATCAATGCGGCTCGGCAATTCAAGGATGACTTCACGGAAACTATTGGCCTCGCAGCTGGCGCTCCTTTGGAATATAGCCCCGGCGAACGACTAAAGATGCTTACTGTCAATCACGGGGAAATCCTTACCCCCCTCCAGATTGCGAAGGTGAAGCAAGTATTTGGAGTAAAGATTTCCAGCTCATACGAACCGACATTCCGATCGTGGATGCGTGACTATGTCGAAGTGCGCAACGCACTCTCCGACAGCTTTGGACCAAACCACGAACTAACGTTGACGTATGAGTCGCTAGTTACTGGATTGTTTGACCCCTCCTTTTCACAGGGTGAATTGAAAGAACTCTTGGGCTCCTCCAGTCGAGAACTTCTGGATCCGAGTCTCGACCAGCTTGAGCCCGGCAAGTACGAGACGGATGTGATTGCGCTAACCCTCGGATCCAAGCTAAGCGATCGACAACGCTTAGTACTTGGCAAAATTCTAGGTCATGAACTGAGTGCGCCCTCAGGTGCTCTTGATAACTGCGTCTTACTATCCGAGCACGCAGGTCCCCACTCCACGATTGAGGTCAGAACTACTCAGGACTTTGACGTTCGCAGTGCCGATGAGATCACGGCAAATTGGCTGCGAAATCTCATTGCGAATAAACGCGTAATAGTTGAAGGAAGAATTTCTAAAACCTTTGCGGGTCAACTTAATGATGCAGGCGCGAAGATTGTCCAGCGATTTGATAGCCTGGTCGCAAATCCAGATCCCCAACCGAAGAAAGTTAGAGTGATTGTGGTCTCATCTGAGGACCCTGTTACAGCTGCAGCAATCTTTGAAAATCAGGCCTTGGGAGGAGTGATAAAAGGTACCAAGCAAGCTCGTTTAATCCCCGACGCCACGATTGTGCAAACAAGATCAGAGTTGACTACGGCGCTACAAAGCATCAAAGCTGATGAGCGTGCGCTTGTGATCTTCCATCACGGTCGTAAGGGCCTCATGCTTGATCAGCCGATGAGTGTTAAGGAATTGACATCGACCAAAGGCTCGGACGCTTTGAGTTGCAATCTCTACGACGATCCGGACGTGATATTTCCAACCAATGATGCCCTGAGTTTTGAAACAACGATCGGGGCAGTTTCGGACTCCGTGGCGAAGTTCGGCAATAGGCCGGTCTCGCAGACAGAATTCTTTGAAGCGTTTCAACAGAACTATCAGCGACGTTC
>QHXL01000599.1 GCA_003222935.1 Acidobacteriota bacterium | reverse complement strand
TCGTGTCGACACGAACCTCGTACAAAGCTCGGTTACAGTGCTGGACAAGAGCGGAAACTTTGTCGACGGTCTTCGTCAGGAAGACTTTCAGTTGAAGGTTGACGGTAAACCGCAAACCATCTCCTTCTTCAGTAGGATCGCTGCTGGAACTGCGCAAGAGCGATCTCAACTGGCGGCACTAAAAGCGGGTACCAAACCAAATTCGACTTCTCCAGACACCGAAGTGCGCGGCCGCACAGTCATCTTCTTCATCGATGATCTGCATCTGTCCGGGTCAAGTGTGAACAAGACTCGCGAGACAGTGACAGATTTTATTGCAAACCAAATGGGTGCTAATGACGTGGTGGCGATAGCGTCTGCATCGGGACAGATCGGGTTCCTCCAACAGTTCACCGATAATAAGACTGTGCTCCGAGCAGCAATCGACCGGCTACACCACAAGCCCTACGTTGTTTTCGATACGGAGTCGATCAAGATGACGGAGTACGCGGCGCTTCGCATTGAGCAGGGAGATAAGGATGCGCTTTCGTACTACACCAATGAATACTTGAAAGCTACCAAGTTCAATAGTCCAGGTGGCGGAGTTGGCCCACCCACGAGCGGAGGGGCTGTCGCGTCATCGTCGGGCCAGAATCGAAGCCAGGGTGGAATTTCTCGTGAGATTGCCGAGCGTCAGGTGAGAGAGCGTGCCCTGATGATGTTACGACAGGCGAGCGCTATCACCACAAACACCCTGGCAGGATTTGAGAACTTGCTTAATACCGCGGCCCAACAGCATGGTCGCAAGCTGGTCTTCTTTATCTCGGACGGATTCTATCTAAACGATAGGAACACCGGCTTTGCAAACAAACTTCGCGAGGTGATCGACAAGGCAGTGCGCGCGGGAGTGGTGATTTATTCTTTCGACGCACGAGGCTTAACTTCAAGTACTGACAGTACCTCCAATCGTTCTGATCCCGAAGGCAAGCTGGCTCGCTCGAACATTGGTGAGATCAGCGCGTCGCAGGATGGAATGAATGCGTTGGCGGGTGACACCGGCGGCCGGGCTCTTTTCAACTCCGAACAACTCAATAACGGCTTCGGCCGTGCTCTGAAAGAAACGTCCAACTATTACCTCCTTGCCTGGAGACCAGAAACCGAAGAACAGAAGGCTGTTTCGTTTAAGAAGATCGATATCAGCGTGGCCGGACGACCGGAGCTCACCGTGCGACTGCCAAAGGGTTACCTTGCAAATTTGCCTTCGACAGCTACGGCGGCCACTGAAACGAATGCGACTAAACCGTCAGCTGACAAGCCGGCCGATGCGGATCTGAAGCGAGCACTATCGGCATCGCTGGCTGTAGACCATCTCCCGACGACAGTTTCGACGAGTTATGTGGATGCGCCCGGCAGTGGAGCAATCGTAACTGCCGGTGTCCAAACATCAGCGCTTGCACTTGATTACGGAAGTGACGGCAAACAAGCCGCAGTCGATGTCGCAGGTGTAATACTAAACGATCAAGGCAAGGTGGCTGATGGTTTTCGAACGCGTTTGACGGTCAATGCCGTACCGCCGCAATACTCGAGTCAGGATTTAGGAGTCGTCTACAACTACAAGGCAAAACTGGGCCCCGGCCTTTATCAAGTTCGTGCCGCAGTTAGAGACGACAAGACCGGCAAAGTGGGAAGTGCGACCCAGTGGATTGAGATTCCGGATTTGTCATCGCGCAAACTTACGCTGAGTTCAATCCTCTTACGCTCGCTGAAGAAAGGTGAAACCACAGGACCGGATGCTGAACCCCGTTTCAGTGTGGACCACCACTTCACGCGCACCTCGCAGTTGAACTTCCTACTGTTCATTTACAATGCCGCTAATAACATTGGGGCCAACACGGCACCCGATGTAACGGCGCAGGTCGAGGTCTTTCGCAACGGTGCAACGGTAGTCAGCACACCGGTTCGCAAACTTTCGATGGCTGGAATTTCTGACCTGGCGCGTATTCCCTACGGCGGACAGTTTCCGTTGGAGTCGCTACCGGTGGGCAGGTACGAGTTGCAAATTACAATCAAGGATCAACTAGCCAGGACTAGCGACGAGCGCATCGCAACGTCTTGCTTTTCTGATTGACTGACACATGCCAGACCTGCTGGTCAACCTATTGAAGTTACCCGCGATAGCTGACACGGCGGACGAATCAGTAATCATTCGCCGCGCCCAGGCTTTTGAATTGTCGGCCGTTCGCGAATTCGTATCTGAGACTTTCTCGACGGTCTGGGCTGATGAAGTTTCTGTCGGCTTCGCCAACAAACCCGTCTCAATCTACCTTGCTACAATCGATCGCGGGATCGTGGGCTTCTCTGCATACGAATGCACGCGTCGCGGTTTCTTTGGACCAACAGGAGTCATTGATTCTGCGCGGGGCCGAGGTATTGGTAAAGCGCTTTTGCTTTCGGCGCTGATGGGTTTGCGTGAGATGGGTTACGTCTATGCAGTTATTGGCGGAGTTGGCCCGGTACGCTTTTATCAGAAGACCGTTGGGGCGATTGTGATCCCCGATAGTGAACCAGGCATCTATACAGATCTGTTAAAGCGATAAGGCTCTCTGTAGCAAGTTCTTAAGATCTTGTTTTTCTGACAAAGTTTTTGTGATTGTGGTTCTCGTTTTTTAGAGCAACTTCGCCTCGGCTTCGCCGCCTGTTGTGAGGATGTGGCTATGCCCTTCCGAAAGAGTTTCATTCGCTTCGGCTGTGCCGCTTTAAGTGCCTAGACATGACTCATCGCTGCGTTTCATCTCAGTCGACCTCGAGGGCTCAGCCCACAATTTAGCGGGCGACCGATTACGGAAGGGCACAGCCACATCGTCACAACAGGCGGCGAAGCCGTTCACGCTAGAACTCATTTTGGTTGCGGCTTTGCG
>QHXL01000598.1:4086-6061 GCA_003222935.1 Acidobacteriota bacterium | reverse complement strand
CAAAAGTCACAGACTCGGTGCAGTAGCCCGACTGTAAAGGAGGGCTCTTCGGTTTTCCTGGCGAATCGGAACCCTCCTTTACAGTCGGGCTACTGCACCGAGGCCTCGTACCGAGTCTTGAGGCAAAGCCACCACGGAGTTCGTTGACGGAGAGTCGTTAAGCCAATGGGTATCGAAACAAAAACTGATCTCCCCACTGCACTCGACATCGCGAGGCAAGTCGCTTCCGCACTGTTGAGTGGGAGTCCAAAGATTGAGTGAGGTGTCAGCGCGGCATCTGCGGTGTTTTAAGGCGTGTACACTTCGGCTGTTTGGATAACCCCATTAAAATTCTCACCTCCTGCAACCAGGACAGTGCCGTTCGCAAGCACCGTGACGGTGTGTACGCGAAACTGCCATGCTGCCGGTCATACTCCATGTCCCTGAGCCTGGGTTATAAATCTCGGCTGTCGTGGTCCGTCCGCCGGCGACTAAAAATCGACCGTCCTGCAGAAGGCCGGCACCATATGGACCAGCACCTCGTGCGACAGACATGGTGTCGCTTCGAGCCCATCTCCGTGTAGCCGGCTGGAAAAGCTCAGCCGCCGCCGTAACATTCCGCTCGTTGTGCGGCAGGGTCAGGCCACCAGCCACTAACACACTTCCGTCCGGCAGGAGCGCGGCCACATGGAAACCCCTGGCCGTGGTCATCGAATCTACGTTGCGCCAGCGGTCAGACTCAGGGTCGTAGACCTCTGCCCGAACTGTGTAGTTGCCGTCGAATGCCGGGCCCGTTCCGCCCGCAACAAGCACAGTGCCGTCTAACAGTAAGGTGGCGGTATGACCCCACCTTGACTGGGCCATGTGATCAACTGAATTCCAAGCGCCCGTGGCGGGATCGTAAATCTCGGCCGTCTTCTCGGCCGCGTTGTCCTTCCCGTCGCCGGTACTGATCCCGCCGGCAACCAATACTCTTCCGTCGGCAAGCAGTGTTGCGGAATGAAAGTCTCGGGGCACATTCATCATGCCGGTCGGGCTCCATCTGCCGGTGGTAGGATCAAACAATTCGGCCGTCGGTATCGCGAGATTGTTATTGCGCCCGCCGGCAACCAGCACCTTCCCGTCAGGCAGCAAAATTGCGGTGTGGCGTGAGCGTGGAGTAATCATGCTGCCGGTAGGGCTCCATGTGCCCGTCGCGGGGTCATACAGTTCGGCTGTTGCGGTGGTTGTGATGTTGCCGAGATCGACGGTTTGCCCCCCGACAACAAGCACCCTGCCGTCGGGTAATAAGGTAGCGGTGTGGCGAACTCGAGCTACGACTAAAGCACCAGTTGGACTCCAGCCGCCGGGCGAGGCCGCCAAGGCATTCACGGCTGTCAATCCCAGCGTCGTGATGACGAGAACAAAAATTCCGAGCAACCTCACCAGAGTTCGTTTCATGATGGTTTCCTCTCGCGCTTCTGCGCGTGCGAGCAAAGTTTTTGCGCTTCCGTATGCCGCGGGTCTAGAATCTCGTTTCCTCGTTACGTTTTCAGCGGCATTCTCTACCCGTTTGTCGCCTTCATTTATTTACGCGAGAACCGATGATGAAACTCCCCCATCACATCCCCCAAATTTTTTGGTACAAGATTACTTGTGAGGGTCCCACGAAGGAAGCCGAGTTCCTCCTTGGAGTGCGGGAACTTGTCACCGCTTTGTTATAGCGATTCTCGATTTGTTGACGGCTGAAAAAGCGGTGACAAGTCCCCGCACTCCAAAGATTCACCATGACTCCTGAACGCTGGCAAAAAATCACAGCCATCTTCGAAGCTGCACTCGAGCGAGATGCCGGCGCGCGGAATGCTTACGTCGACGAAGCATGCGCTGGTGACGCAGAACTGCGCCGCGAAGTCGAAGCGATGCTTGCGTCTCATGATCAGGCCAGCAGATTTATAGAAGAACCGGCAGCGGTAGTTGCGGCGCATCTGGTTACAAATGCGGGACACGACTCACTCAT
>QHXL01000598.1:0-4060 GCA_003222935.1 Acidobacteriota bacterium | reverse complement strand
CTTCTCGGTGCAGGTGGAATGGGTGAAGTTTACCTCGCGGAAGATACAACGCTCGGACGTCGTGTAGGACTCAAGCGCTTACCTGAAGAGTTCGCACGCGATGCGCAACGCCTCGCACGTTTCCGCCAGGAAGCGCGCGCCGCGTCCGCACTCACCCATCCGAACATCGTGACTATTCATGAGATCGGCGAAGTCGATTCAATCCATTTCATGACCACGGAGTTCGTTGATGGTGAATCGTTACGTCAACGATTAGCAAAAGGAAACGTCGAACTAGCCACCGTTCTCGATGTTGCCATCCAGGTGGCTTCGGCACTCGCCGCCGCGCACGAAGTAGGCGTCGTACATCGCGACATCAAACCTGAGAACATCATGATTCGCCGTGACCATCTGGTGAAGGTCCTCGATTTCGGCTTAGCGAAACTCGCGGAGAAACCTCAACCAGAAGGAGAGGCGCCGACGAAAATGATGGTCAACACTGAACCGGGCGTAGTGATGGGCACCGCGAATTACATGTCACCGGAGCAAGCGCGCGGAGTGAAGGTCGATGGACGAACGGACATCTGGAGCCTGGGTGTGATTCTTTACGAGATGATGAGCGGTCGTCTGCCGTTCGAAGGCGAGACGCCGACACATGTGTTGTCGTTGATCATACAGCGTGAAGCGTCGCCCCTCGCACGCTATACACCTGAAGCGCCGGAAGAACTTCAACGCATTGTTACAAAGTCGCTGTCGAAAGATCGTGACGGTCGTTATCAAACGGTTAGAGATCTACTCATCGACTTACAAGCCCTGCGACGACGTTTGGATCTGAAGGCCGAGTTGGAACGCACGGCACAACCTGACGACGGAACGATAACGACAACGAATCAGCAGCACACTACTGCCGCCGAGTTAGCTGAAGGCACGGCAATAGCGGGAGCTCACGCGCCTTCAAGCGCCGAATACATCGTGGGCGAAGTGAAGCGCCACAAGAGAGGTGTGTTCATCGCACTCGCCGTAGTGATCGTCGCGGCGGTTGGCCTTTATATTTACAACTCACGCGTTGGTCGTCAGATTAACTCACTTGCTGTGCTGCCGTTGATCAATGGCACTGGCGACTCAAACTCTGATTATCTCTCCGAAGGCATCACTGAGAGTCTGATCGATAGCCTGTCGCAACTTCCGAACCTGCGGGTCAATTCACTCAACTCTGTTCTGCGTTTCAAAGGACGCGAAGCAGATGCACAAGCTGTCGGCCGCGAGCTCGGCGTTGACGCCGTCGTTACCGGGAAAATGGTGCAGCATGGAGATGGTCTCGTCGTGAGCGTTGAGATGGTGGATGTGCGAGACAACAGCCGGATCTGGGGCAGGCGTTACGATCGTAAGCTCTCAGACCTCCTCGCAGTGCAGAATGAGATTTCGCGCGAAGTGTTAGACAAACTGCGGCTACGTCTAACTGGAGAGCAGCAGAAGCGCGCGACTAAACGCTACACAGAAAACACGGAGGCCTACCAGCTCTATTTGAGAGGCCGCTATCACTGGAACCGTCGCGCGCTTGACGATCTTTGGAAAGGAATCGACAACTTCCAGCGCGCCAGTGAACTGGATCCCAACTTCGCACTCGCCTACTCCGGCCTGGCCGATTCTTATATGACCATGAGCCTTGGTGGCCCCTTCGGACAATCAAACCGACCGCCGATGCCACTTGTAGAAGCGAGGCTGAAATGGGGCCAGGCCGCAAGACGCGCCGTGGAATTGGATCCAGACCTGGCCGGGCCGAAGCTCACACTTCGATGAGCCAGGGCCTGGAGTGGTTAGAGTGGGATTTAGCCGGCGCCGAACGCGAATACAAACGTGCGCTCGAATTGAATCCCGACTACGTAACAGCTCACCACCGCTACGGCGTCTTCCTCGTGGTCTCGGGACGATCAGATGAAGGTTTGCGGGAACTCAAGCGCGCGCTGGAGCTGGATCCGGCCTCACTTCCGATCAACGCGGATTTAGGCAATTACTACTGCACTACCCTGGGCCAGCCCGATAAAGGCTTAGCGCAGCTCAAGAAGACCGTCGAACTCGCACCAAATTGGCCTCGCATCCATGCGTTGCTCAGCAGTTGTTATGCGGAGAAGGGTATGTGGAACGAGTCTGTTCAGGAAATAGTGTCAATGGGTGGGCCTGGCTTTGTCCCACGCGCGCGCATGTATGCAGCGACGGGTAAGCGCGACGAGGCACTCAAGATTATCGCTCAGATGAAGGAGAGATCGAAAACGCAGCCCGTGTCGCCAATGGCTTTAGCAAATCTCTACGCCACTCTCGGCGAGAAGGATCAGGCTTTCGAGTATCTTGAGAAAGCATATGCAGAACGAGTCCCTGTTTTGCGAGGACTGAACATGTATCACGTGTGGGATCCGTTGCGCTCCGACCCACGCTTTAAAGACTTGCTGAAACGAATTGGCCTGCCCGAGAACTAGAACCTCAAAGGTATTCGCATTGGGAGTCAGTTTTCACTCCGGTAGGAGTGAAATGTTTATAGTCAGGTCATCGATATCCCGAGGCGCGGTTCGGCGGGCCGGAACGCAACTAGTCCTTAACCACGAAACTTTGTTCCGGCCCGCCGAACCGCGCCGGAGGCTTATGTCCGCCAATGCTATAAAGATGGCACTCCTACCGGAGTGAAGACCTGCTTCGAAAGTTTCATCCTGTTATCTGCTTGTCGAAGGCGAGCAAAGCAGCTCTGTGGTTGTTTAGTTTCAATCGAGTGGCTTGGCAACTGGTGAGTAGTGCGCGTGGGCCATCAACCACTTGTTGTTTCGTTTGACCCAGACATGGGTGAAGAAGCCTTCGGCACTTGTATCCTGTCCCGCAGCGCTCTTGCTGACTCTCTTCCAACGACCGGTTGCGACTGCAGTGTCGCCATAATCGCGGACCTTGATGTCGCTAGTTGTCATCGACTCAATTACCTCACCAGGCTGAGCAGGATTATTGAAAAGTTCATTGTATTCTGCAGCGGTTAATGAGCGACCCCGAATCGTGATCGTGAAATCGTCCGTGTGAAAACGCTTGATCTTTTCGACCGCACCTAACTTTGACGCCTCGACGTATTCACGTTCGAGGCTGAGTATTTCCTCGTTTATCGTCACACCGCTTGACGCGGTGACCGCGATTACCGGACTCGAACCCTGGACAAAAGCGGCTATCGACACAGTTAAAGTAAACGCAATTAGCAGCGTAAGATTCTTGATAGTTCTCATGTTGATATCGTCCTTTCCAATGTGAAGTTTTTGCGCGAGACACGTAAGCGGGTCTAAGATACTCAGGCGTATTTCAGCCGTTTTTGCGTCCTCACTTGTTTACGCGAGAATCGATGCAAAAACTCTCCATTGTTCGGTTGCTCTAATCGATGACGACTGACTCACCCAAGAAAAGTGTCACTCAACTGCACGATCATGACTCCTGATCGCTGGCGACAAATCACAGGCATTTTCGAAGCTGCACTACAACGGCCGAGCGATGAACGTCTGGCCTTCATCGAAGACGCCTGTGTAAACGACTCCGAGTTACGCCGCGAAGTGCAGGCCATGCTCGAATCGCATGAGGAAGCCAGTCACTTCATCGAAGGTCCGGCGATAAACCTCGTCGCCCGTCAGGGTGGTGATGGCACTTCACTAATCGGACAAACCATCGCTCATTATCAAGTGTTGTCGTTGCTCGGCTCGGGTGGTATGGGCGATGTGTATCTCGCTCTCGACAGTAAGCTGGGTCGCAAGGTTGCGCTGAAGCTTCTTCCCGAATATCTCGCAGGCGACACCCAACGCACGAGACTCTTCACGAAGGAAGCGCGCGCTGCCTCGGCACTCAACCATCCCAACATCATCACCGTTTATGAGATCGGGCAGCTCGGCGATCGCTATTACATTGCGATGGAATATGTCGAAGGCGAAACGCTGCGCTCGCATATTTATGAGCAGAAGACTCCACTGCGAAAGCTTCTGAAGTACCTCCAGCAAGTAGCGGAAGGGCTGACGAAAGCGCACGCGAACAGCATCGTCCATCGTGATTTGAAGCCTGACAACATCAT
>QHXL01000593.1:1212-6243 GCA_003222935.1 Acidobacteriota bacterium | reverse complement strand
TTTCCTGTATGGCTAGTTCCTTCACGTGATATCCACCAGTCAGCTCAGTAATAGACGCATCGGCAGCAAGGGGCGCAGCCCAGTCGGTGAGCGCGCTTGACGGAAAGGCATAGCCAATCCTCACAACAGGCGGCGAAGCCTTGCCACCATAAAACCTTGTTAAGAAAACAAGAAGTTGATGGTTTGTTACATAGAGCGCAGAGAGGTAGCACAGAGATTCCTTATCTGGCTTTCCACAATCCCTGGGCGACAAGCGGAACATAACTGTCGAGCCCGTCTGGTTTGAAAGCGATCGTGCGTTCCTGTTCAGCGCTCATGTACGCAGTCATCAAGAGTTCTGTGACCTCGAGTCCATCGTGGAAGTTTTCAGTCGGCTGTTTACCGTCGAGGAAGCACTGCACGAAGTAGCGATTTTGCGATTCGTAGCCATACTCGGCTGCTTCATTACCCAGGACAGGCATTAGTCCCTGCTCAGCGTTTTGTTTTTCGACAAGGTCCTCGCCGGCATCGCCTTTCACTTCACGGCTCATGAAAAGTTTGAGACCGCTATCGAGAGAGTTCATCGCGAGCGAGTACTCCGGACCCAGGACTTCCAGGCTTAAACGCAAGCCCGCGCCGACATAACTCCAGGAAGTTGTTACTTCCACGATCAGTGGGTTGTTCTCTTCGTCGACATAGTTGACGGTTGCGCGTGCGAAGTCTTCGGACGGCTTGTTTTTGTAATCCACCGCCGGGCCCATGTTAGTACGAAGATCCTCGATGTACTTCGGACGTGACCACTTCAAGCTCGCGATCTGTGCGGAGACCTTCACAGGTCTGATACTCGAACGCGGTGCATCAGGCTTCGTGAGCATGAACCGTCCGACCTCGATGCTGTGACACATCATGTCGTTGAGGACGCCGCCTCCTTGTAGTTCGCCTTGCCAAAACCAGGGCGAATGGGGGCCGCTGTGCTCTTCGGCTGCGCGTGCGAGATAAGGACGACCAGTCAACGCTGCCGCTCGACTCCACATGATCTGTCGTCCACGAGTTACGCTTGGCGCGAATATTTGGTCCTCAAGGTAACCGTGTAACAATCCCGATTGCTCGACGAGTTCAACCATGCGACGTGCTTCACCGACATTTCGTGCGAGTGGCTTCTCACAAGCGACGCCGATGAGCTTCCCTTTGCCGGATTGAACCGCGTCACAAATGGCTTGCATGTTCTGGAGACGAAGATGATTTGGCCCACAGAGCCAAATACAATCAATCTCCGGAGCCGCGATCATCTCCTCAATCGAATTGAACGCTTGCGCATCGCCAACACGGAGTTCGCGTGCTAATGCCGCGGTCGCAGCCGCGTGTTCGGCATTCGGACTATAAATACCGAGTACATCTTCCAAGTTTGTTCGCCAACTCGAGGACCCCTCCCTGGACCACAATCTATAAGTTCAAGAGACTCCATAAACAAGTACAAGTAAGGAAGGGCGGTTTACCCCCGCTCTTCAATTTCCGAACCTCTGGACTAAGAGAAGAGCGGGGGTAAACCGCCCTTCCTTACTTGTACTTAATTAGATTTATCGTTTATGTCCAGAGTTATCTTTATCTAGTCAATTTCAGAATTTTGTTTCTTGAAGAAATTTGAGACTTGTTGGTACCTGCGTAATCACTGTGGGCGATTCATCTTCCAGGAAATACCATTTGACGCCCGCCTTCTTTGCGGCCTTCAACACACTCTTCAAATCAATCACACCCGCACCAAGCGGCACGTCGTTGGTAACATCCGAGTGACCGGTAAAGTCGGATGGCGTTCCACGCTTCATGTCCTTCAGGTGCATTAACTCAAAGCGCTTCCCGTATTTCTCAAAAAGCTTCACCGGATCCTGACCCGGCTGGACGACCCAAAACACATCCATCTGAAATCTCACGTATTCCGGTTTTGTCTCAGCCATCAGCAAGTCGAACAGCGTGCCGTTACCGTAAGGAAGAAACTCATAGCCATGTGTGTGATAGAAAAATTTGAGCCCGTGTTTGGCAAGTGCCTGGCCGGCTCGATTAAAGACCACAGCGGCTTCGCGACATGTCTTTTCGTCGAACGGATCCTTGTGGGGAATCCACGCGCACCCGACGTATTCCACACCCAAAATCTTTGCTTCGGCTGCAATGCTCTCAACGTCGTCGCGACACTTCTCGTAAGGGAAGTGGCCACTGACGGCTTTGAGTCCTCTTTCGTCAAGCATCGCGCGAAACTTTTCCGGTGGTACGCCGTAGGTACCGGCCGTTTCGACGTACTTGATGCCGAAGGCTTTCACCTGGTCCAGTGTGCTCGGAACGTCCTTCTTGAACTCTTGAAGCTTGGTCCAGTACCGACTAATCGTTCTTTTGACTGGCCAACAAACAAAGCGGGCAAGATTCCGAGTAAGAGAAGAATGAGTAGAAGTTTCATATGACAATCCTTAACGTCAGTACCACTACGTGTAGCGCGGGTCAGACCCATGTGGAATCTCTGTGTTACCTCTGTGCCCTCCGTGTCTCTGTGGTGAAATCTATTCCAGGACCTTACTGAACCACAGAGACACAGAGGGCACAGAGGTAACACAGAGAAAATCAAAGGAGGCCCAAACCGATTGCTACCAACTTCGAATTCTAATCTTGCGATACCAAACATCGTCTCCATGATATTGCAACGCGATTAAGCCGTCGGAGTTGAGCGCGAATCGCGGAAAGCCTTTGAACTTACTTTTTGCAATTAACTCTTTGAGCGCAGCACTTCCTAAATCGTACTCAAGAATCTTGCTGCCATTGAGCCAGTGCTCCACATGACCGTTGTTGATTACGAGTCGCGACTTGTTGTACTCGCCAACGGGCTTTAGTGTTTTGCTCCCAGGTGCGATTAGATCAAATAGAGAGCCCGCTGACGTCGACGGCTTTTTGCCATCGGGATGTTTCTCGTCATCCAACACCTGCATCTCAGGACCGGTCTTCCATGTTTGGTCCTGGTCTTCTGAAATCAGGTAGACGATCCCGCTATTGGCGCCAGGCGCTACCCGCCACTCAAGTTCAAGTTCGAAGTTGCGATACTTCTCCCGCGTGACGATGTCGACCTGGTCCGATTTATCGCAGCCGCCAACCGTCTTTATCGATCCCTTCTGAACTTGCCAGCATTTTGCAGGAAAGCTGTCTCGTCGAAAGCCACGCCATTCGGACGTAGATTTGCCATCGAACAAAACCTGCCATTTTTGCTTGCCCTGTGAGACTGAAGCCAGCACTAACAGCAAGGTGACGGTTATGAAAACCCGGGGCAGTAGCCCGACTGTCAAGGAGGGCTCGTCGGTTTTTAGTAGCGATGCGGAGCCCTCCTTGACAGTCGGGCTACCGCCCCGAGCAACGAAGAGGTTGATGTTAGCTCTTGATTTCATCGATTTATTGTTTCGCTATCTCGAGTGGGCATGAACTTCTGAAACATGGAACGTCTGCCGGGATCCCTTGGTCCAATGACTATCGTCGAGTTGCAGTCAGTTGCAACCTCTTTAAGTGATGCCAACCACTCAGTATCAATCAAGTACCAACCGTCGTCACTCGTCAGTTTCCAGTCAGGGTGTCGATACTCCCACTCGATGAGTACGGCTTTCTGCCAGAACTCATCACGTGCCTTGATCTCTATTCTTAGTCTTTGACTCATTGTTGTCAGACCCGCAATGCAATGTTCAGTGCGGCGAGAGCTGGACTCGTATCGTCGGTTTTGTTTTCGAGTGCGAGAACGACGTCGGAAAACAACAGCTGTAGGTCACGCGCCAGGTCATCAGTAGGGGCGAGCCGCGCCCCAAGTTGCACGTCACTCAAGTCTAAAGGAATGCCAAGAGCCTTACTGTCGAGCGGCGACAACTTGAAATAAAGCACGCCGACATACGCGAGGGAACCTGTCGCTTCCACTTTCGGACGACCCAGGTCGTCGTAGTTCGGCGGCTCAAACGAATGCAAACCCGGCTGCAAGTCAGTCTCCGGACCCTTCTCCTGTTCTAGTTTCTGGTCGGATGTTGCTGTTTGAGCCGTCTGAGCGGTACCTGCAAGTAATTGCCGGCGCACCGGTGAAACTCCTACGCCGCCCTGCGTCGCCATCAAAGTGGCGCTAACGCCGTCGACATATCCAGTAGCTTGTCCCGGAACACTAAAACTTAAGCGACCTGTTAGCACGAGTCTGTGATCGACGATCGTTGCTTGATTCGGTAGGAACACAACGCTATACGTTTTCCCGCGAGCTTCAACCTTGCCGTCAAACACTCGACCGCGCAGAACTGCATGCAGCGTGTGAAGCTTCGTTTGACCACTGCGGCTACTAAGTTGAGTCTGTTGCTCAATCAACATTGGTTTCGTCGATCTGCTTGCCGTTTGCGCGTGGCAATGAGGTCAGTACCGTTACGCGGTAGCGTCGGGTGCGTTCGACAATCAGGTGATGAGAATTTGGCGCACCCGACGCTACTGCTTGTCGGTACTGACCTCATTGCTCACTACAAATTCCCGCGCTTCTTCTCATCAGTTATGTAATCGCAAGCTCGCATCGTTAGAGCCAGGATCGTCAAAGTTGGATTATGGTTTGCCGATGAGTCACGTCGTGCATCTGGTTGAATTTATTTAGCACCGAAGTTTTCGGATCATTGCCCATGCGTGCAGTTCCGAGTTCATGGATGATGCGACCCGGAGCAGTCATTTGACCGCCGGTCGACAGCACTTCGGCTCCAGCCGCGCGCAAGATTTCTTCACTAGTTGCCGCAGCATCTTTCGCCATCTCACGCTCGTTGTCTGAGTACTCAATGTGCATCTTGAGTACTGGAATTCCCCAGGCGTCGACAACTCCATTCGGATCAATCTCAGCAAAGTTTTCGAAACGCGAAAGCATTGCGGCTCTAACGGTCATGCCAACCGGTGCGGTGTAAAAGCGCCTGACCTGTTTTTTATATTCCGCGCCAAAACCGCTGATTGCGCGACGGGCCATACTAGGAAACATGCTGGTGGAGGAACCGCATTCGAACCCATAACCACGGATGAACTTGT
>QHXL01000593.1:0-1182 GCA_003222935.1 Acidobacteriota bacterium | reverse complement strand
GTCCTCGTTAATCGGATCTCTGCCAGCCAACACTGGAAAGAAACCGGACGCGCCAATACCTCCAAAATGATCGACGAGGTAATGTCCCAACACTCCTGAACTGTTCCCCATGCCCTGGGGATGATGGCGCGACTTTGAATTAAACAGGATGCGAGTCGATTCGAGAGTCGACGCCGCAACGATGATCACTTTTGCAAAAGCCTCGCCTTCGACGTGCGTAACTCGATCGACGAAAGCGACACCCGACGCCTTTCCAGTTTTGGTATCTGTAATGATGTGACGAACAATCGAGTTTGGACGGACGGTCAGGCGTCCTGTTGCGGCGGCAATCGGTAGAGTCGACGCGACGGAATTGAACATTGCGTTGACATCGCATCCGTCGCCGCAGTGTCCGCAGTAATGACACTTCCGACGGCCCTTCATGAATTTCTTAGGCTGAGCCGTAAGCATCGCCACGCGCATCGAGATTGCGCGACGTCCAGTTTTCTCCGCGCCTTTCCGCAATAGATGTTCACCGCAGGTAAGCGGCATCGGCGGCATGTACTTGCCATCAGGAACGTGGGCGAGACCGTCGTTGTTTCCGCTAACGCCTATGAATTCCTCGGCGCGATCATAGTAAGGCGCAAGCTCGGCGTAGCTAATGGGCCAATCATCACCGAAGCCATCGTGAGTTGTTGCTTTGAAATCGAGATCAGACAAACGCCAACTCAGTCGTCCCCAGTGGAGCGTCTTACCTCCCATGATCCGGGCGCGGACCCACATGAACGGTTTGCCTGGCTCAGTTGTGTACGGGTTTTCGGAGTCTTTAACGTAAAAGTGACGGCTGTAGTACGACGCTGTGTCCTGCATCCACTGTTCTTGCTGCTTCCACCCCGGCGGGCCGAAACCGCGATACATCATTTGATATGGCCATGTATGAGTGGAGAAGTCGCGTTGTGGGTTGACTGGCGGTCCGGCTTCGAGAACTAACACTTCAAAGCCACGCTCGGTTAACTCCTTGGCGGCCATTCCGCCAGAAGCTCCCGAGCCAATGATCTGTGCGTCGTATTTCTTTGCCGATCTCAAAGGCAGTCTCCGCCGAACTGAATGTTTGATTGCTGAATGAAGTGCTAGAAGGCCGCACCATAACACACGCGGAAAACGAGGAGCAATATTTTTAGTTAAGACGGCAGTGACCAATTT
>QHXL01000118.1:7585-8049 GCA_003222935.1 Acidobacteriota bacterium | reverse complement strand
TTCCGATCAGCCCGCCGTTGGCCAGTTTGTGATTGGCACCTCGAAGGTGATCCCGAACGTTTCGGGTGTCTATCATCGCGGTCAACCCGTTGGCGTTTACATTCAGATCTACAATGCAGGTATCGATCAAACTACGCTGCGACCTTCAGTAGACGTTGAGTACGCGCTCATGAAAGACGGAAAAGAATTGGGCAAACAGACCGAGGACTGGCGCGGCATGAGCGATTCCGGACAGCGACTCACGTTGGCTCGTTTGATTGATTCCAGGGCGTTGCCGGTCGGCGAATACGAAGTTGTCATTCGCATACGCGACCGCGTCACGGGTCAATCGTTAGCGCCATCACAGAAGTTCAGCGTAGTACAGTAAAAACAGCTAACTGTTGTTTCCAGCTTAAAAGTTCTCTTTCGACCGTCATCTCCCCGATCGGCTAGTCCGTAGTCCGTAAAACGACCTCTCTTCTGAA
>QHXL01000118.1:0-7547 GCA_003222935.1 Acidobacteriota bacterium | reverse complement strand
CTCTGATAAACGCGTCCTCACTCTTAACTCTTAACGCGCAACAACAACCCAAACCAAATCCCGACGAAAAACCTCGGAAGGTCAAACAAGAACTCAAGACCGCGTATAAGAATTGGATCACGGACGTCGATGTAATTCTGACTCAATCCGAGCGCGACGCATGGCCCAAGCTCGCCAGCGACGAGGAGCGTGAACAGTTCATCAAGATTGTTTGGGACTCGCGCGATCCAGATCCCGATACCGAAGAGAACGAGTTTAAGGAAGAATTCTTCGAGCGAATTGCTTACGCCAATGAGCACTTCTCTTCCGGCAAACCAGGTCGCCTTACGGACCGCGGTCGCATCTACATCAAGTTTGGCAAGCCAGACGAAATCGAGTCGCACCCGGCTGGTGGTTCATACGAACGGTCGGCATATGAAGGTAGTGGATCAACTTCTACCTATCCGTTTGAAAAGTGGTTTTATCGACACCTACCGAACATTGCCAGTGGAGTCGAACTTGAGTTTGTTGACCCGACCGGCTCCGGTGAATATCGGCTCGCTCGCAACCCGGACGAGAAAGATGCCTTAATTCATATTCCCGGTGCCGGACAAACTTTCGCGGAAGCGGCAGGTCTTGAGCAACGGGCCGACCGAATCGCCGGCCTCGGTAGTTTTGGCATGGCGAATTACAGACGAGCGCAAGACTCACCGTTTGAGGTGATGAATCTTCACGCCGACATGGAACGTCAACAACCGGGTGAGCGCAATCTATTTGGTCGAGGAATCACAGGAACTCCGGTTGTCGATGAAAACCCACTCAACTTTACAGCCCAGTTTCACTACTTCCGCCAAACGGACAACAGCGTCTTAGCGGCAGTCACCATTCAAACTGAGAACAGCCAACTCTCCTTTACCGAGAGCGGGGGTTTGCAGGTTGCGCGCATGAACATCTTCGGAAGAGTTACCACCATAGCTGAGCGGCTAATCGGAAAGTTCGAGGATTCAGTCTCCACTGCTGCAACACCGGAGGAACTCAGTTCAGCGAAGATGCGAAAGTCAGCTTACGCAAAGGCGCTCATACTTCAACCAGGCGTCTATCGATTGGACGTGATGGTGCGCGACGTAGAGTCGGGCGCGACTGGGTTGCAACACATTGGCTTTCACGTGCCAGGCTTCTCCGCCGATAAATTAGCAGCGTCGAGCATCGTGCTGGCGGCTAAGCTTCAAGATCGTGACGACATCGCCGGTAGTAGCCAGTTCATCATTGGCACGAAGAAAGTGATACCGAATGTCTCCGGCATATTTGTAAAAGGTCAACCGGTGGGTATCTATCTTCAGGTTTACAATGCGGCCATTGATCAGACGTTGTTACGACCTGCGGTGGATATCGATTACGTGGTGCTACGTGATGGCACAGAGATCGTGAAGCACACTGAAGACTGGCGCCAATTGAACGACAGTGGTCAACGACTGACGTTGACTCGTTTGTTCGACACGGGAACGCTGGCTCCTGGCGAGTATAAGATCCAAGTTCGCATACGCGATCGCATAACAGGTGAGTCGATCACGCCAAGTACGAAGTTCACAATCGAGAAATAGCAAAACATCCGCAGATTACACAGATTACGCCGATTCAGAAAACCAGTTAGTTAAGGATCTCAGACGGTTTTTTTGAATCGGCGTAATCTGTGTAATCTGCGGATAACTCTTAGCGCTCGAGCACCACCTGCGCGATCGCGTGTTCGCTGGTGTGTGACATTGAGAGATGCGTTGCCGTTGCGCCAAACGTTTCAAACACACTCAGGACTTGTCCGCTAAAGGTCAGGTAAGGTGCGCCACTCTCGCGCGAAAAAATCTCCACATCCTGCCAGCTAATTCCACCACGCCACCCCGTTTGTAATGCTTTTAGCGCCGCTTCTTTTGCAGCGAAGCGCGCGGCATAATGCTGCGCTGACACTACGCCACGACTGTCGCAGTAGGCACGTTCGGCAGTAGTAAAAACTCTTTCAGCAAATCGCGGGGTACGCAGGAGCACTTCGCGAATTCGCGCAACTTCGATAATGTCTATTCCGATGGAAATAATCACGACTGATCAAGACTTAACTCAAGCAGGCTTTTATTGGCGCGACGCTGACGGTGTTCGCGCTCTTGTCTGTGGCCCACTCGAAGACGATGGATTTGTTAACGGCTTCTCCACGCGTTTGGGCGGCGTTAGCGACATGCCGCGCGACTCGCTGAGTCTCGCCGGGTTCAATGACGACAAAGCGGAGAACATTCTGGAGAATCGGCGACGCTTTCTCAAGCTTTTTCCTGGCACCTGGTCTTTGGCCGGTTGTTGGCAGGTCCACGGAGCAGACATTCGGGTTGTCGAAAAGATTGAAGATGCGAAGCCAGCTGAGAATGAACTCGGCGACACAATCTACTGCGATGCAATCTTGAGTGCGGCGGATGGAGTGCTCGCGGGAGTCAAAACGGCTGATTGTGTCCCGTTGTTAATTGGTGATCCGAAGACGGGAGCGTTCGCGGCCGTGCACGCCGGGTGGCGCGGCACTCTCGCTGAGATTGGAGTGGTCGCGGTCAGACGCCTGGTTAATGAATACAACGTTCAACCTGAAAATCTACGCGTGGCGATTGGCGCGTCGGCCGGACCATGCTGTTATGAAGTCGGCAATGACGTTATTGATGCGTTCACGCAAAAGTTTCCTAACGCAGAAAAACTCTTCGCGCCAACACGCGAAGGGCATGCGTTAATTGACCTTCTTAAGTCAAACCAGGACCAGTTAATCGCCGCAGGTGTCCGACCCGACAGAATTCACACGGCTCCGATTTGCACAATGTGCAGGACCGATCTGTTCTTTTCGTATCGCCGCGAGAAGAGTGTGAACGGAAACGTGGGAAGACTGATGGCCGTGATTGGTAGATTGTAGGGGTGTCCCTCCGTGGGCATCCCTTTTTGCATTTAGGTTTGAGAATTCAAAGAAGGGGTGCCCACGGAGGGACACCCCTACAATCACTCAACATTCAGCCACATCTTCGCCTCTCGAGTCATTGGAGGGAAGCAGGCGTCGTCGTTGCATGCCTGGAATCTCAACTTGGCCTTGATCTCACCCGAACCCCCTGAATAGTTCGCGGGCACCGTTACATTAAACCGGATAACTGCTTTCCCCTCGTAAACTGAAACGCTGGCTTTCGAAAATTTCAGATTACGCATTACGGCTCGCGGGTAAGAGACTGGGCCAGATTTCATGCCGCCTGGCGTTTCGACGTCCAGCTTTGTAGCTACCAAAAACTTATCGAGCGGTTTACTTGATTGCACATGCAAGCCCTGCGGGATCTCCATCGTGACGGTGGCTCTTGCGACAGTGCCTTTCCTTACTTTATCGGGCGCGATCGAGCCATAGACCTTCACGTCCTGGGCAGACTGCGGTGACGGTGTCGAATAAGTGTTTGCTGGTGTCAGTACCGCAAACGTAACGATGAAAAGAAAAAGGGCTCTGATGGTCATTTAGTTCTGGTTCTCACTTTCCACACAGGGGTGGCCACAGAGTGCCACCCCTACAAAGTTGCTTCGGTAGGTGCAGTATGTCGCGCGGCGAGTTGCCCGCACGCGGCGAAAATGTCACGTCCACGGGGACGGCGAACGTAGGTATGGATTCCTTTTGATTCCAAAATCGCTTTGAACCGCTCGACTGTTTCCGCCGACGACGGCTGGTAAGGCAAGGGATCCGCGGGATTGTGCGGGATCAAATTCACCTTGGCCGTCAGCCCATGACGATTTAATAGGTTGGCTAGTTGACGCGCCTGTTCTTCGGAATCGTTAATCCCGGCCAGCATCACATATTCAAAAGTAAATCGTTCGCCGGATTTCAAGGTCTTCTCAAACTCACGACAGGCATTCAATAACTCTTCCAGCGGCCACTTCTTGTTGATGGGCATCAACTCATCGCGAAGTTCATCTGTGGGAGCCGCAAGTGAGATGGCGAGATGTGGTCTGTCAGGAATTTCCGCGAGTTCCAGAATTTTCGGAACAACCCCGGCGGTCGAGACCGTTACGCGATTTGGAACGATGTACAAGCCATCGGCATCAGCCATGACGCGTAGTGCTTTCAGCAACGAATCAAGATTTAAGAATGGTTCGCCGGCGCCCATGGCGACAAGATTTGTACCGCGAGGCGGCTTAACGCCGACACCGTAAGCGTCGTTCAGGGCGACGATGATTTGTTCGACAATCTCCGCGGGCGTCAGCGATCGCAGTAAGCCGAGTTTGGCAGTCAAACAGAAAGTGCACTGCAATGGACAACCCGATTGCGACGAAAAACAGATCGTGTCGCGACGTTCTTCAGGAATGAAAACTGTTTCAACCGGGAGATTGTCATGCGTCTTCATCAAGTACCGGCGAGTGCCATCTGATGAGACATACCGCGACTCGATCTTGAGTGACGAAGCCTTCGCCACCTCAGCAAGACGATTCCGCAGATCTTTAGGAAGATCTGTCATTTCGTCGAAACTAAGAAGACGACGATGCTGGAGGCCTCCGAAGATCTGCCTTCCGCGATACCCCGGTTCGCCGATCGTTTCGACAAACTCAACGACTTCTTCTTTTGATAAACCTAATAACTCAGTCGATTCCGTCATTACAGAACTCATCTTAGCACCTGCTTTGATCGAGTTCTAACGGAGCAGTTTAGCCGCAGATTTGCGCATAAAAATGCAGATCAGAAATTATGAGAAAGAGACATCGCACCTCTCTTATTTCTGATCTGCATTTGTCTGCGTAAATCTGCGGCTAAACTTTTCCCTTGCCCGGTCGTGACTCTAGCGTAAGTCGTTGACCAGAGCGCGACGGCCTTGTGAGTCAACATCGACGCGAGTTGTACGATAGGTTTTCAACTCCTTGAAAACAACTCGATCATCATTGCCGCGTTTCCGGTTCACCGCCACTGTCGTTTCTGAAGTTTCGACTTCTTCAGCAAACGGACTCGACTGTACTGGCAGATTTCCGTGTAGGTAACATTCCATGTGAGGCGTCGTACGTTCAGTTACTGCTATCAACTCGCGCAACGGACAGGTCAACGTCGACAACAACCCGCTTGCCGAATCGACTTCGACAAACTTGATCCCTTCAGGACACTCGAAGTTTGAGCCACCCAGATCGGGACGGACCGCAACAGCCGCATTCATAAACTCAACCCACGCAGGCAATGCTGCTTCAGAGCCAGTAAGGCCCAGTTGCTTGTTATCGTCGAAACCAATCCACACCGCGCACACCAGATTTGGAGAGTAACCAACAAACCATCCATCACGTGACGTACCTGTCTTACCGGCGATAGCCACACCCTTGACTGCTCCGCGAGCCTTTTTTGCGGTGCCGCGATCAATGACGGCCGACAGCATGTTGGTAATTACGTAAGCTGTTGTTGGACTCACAACCTCAGATTCATTTTTTAGAACATGCGCTGCCGGTGGTTCACCGACGCTTGTGATCACCTTCGAGTCAACCCGTCGGCCCTCGTTCACGAATGCCGCGTAAGCCCCTGCCAGTTGCAGCGGAGTGACTTCTTCTGTTCCCAGTGCCAACGCGGGATAACGCTCAGGCTTAGGCAAACCAAATCGGGTCGCGAGATTTGCGATGCGCGCCAAACCAGTTTGTAGTGCGATGTCCACCGTGACGACATTGAGCGACTTCACAAGAGCCGTTCTCATCGTCACTTCATTCATCGTGTAACCACCACCGTAGTTTGCCGGCTTATAAATCTTGTTGCGGTCGTAGGTAAACTCGCGGGGCGCATCCATAAACGTCTGTACCGGTGACATGCCATCTTCGATCGCCGCTGCGTAGACGAAAGGTTTGAAAGTCGAACCAGGTTGACGGCGTGCATCAGTGGCTCGATTCAACTGCGACTCGGCGTAGTTTCTGCCACCCACCATCGCGAGCACATTGCCTGAATGCGGATCGATCGCAACCAGGGCTGCTTGAGGCTTTTGATTCTTGTAAGCAGGGTCGAGATGATCCAGCTGGTTCTTTAATGCTCGTTCAGCCGCCTGCTGAAGTTCAAGATCGATCGTTGTATAGATCCGCTGACTAACTCCGGAAGTATCAAACTCAGCTTCGGCGACCCGATTTACGTAATCTACAAAGTACGGCGCCAATCCGTTATCAAGAGTCTTGTTATCGGCAACAACTATGGACTCAGCCGTCGCGGTATTGTTCTCTTCCGTGGTTATCCAACCATCGCGCTGCATCGCGGCAAGCACAATATTACGTCGCGTTTGTGCAGCGTCAGCGTGACGCAGGGGAGAGTAGCGAGCGGGGCCCTGGATCATTCCCGCGATCGTCGCCGCCTGAGCGAGAGTCAGGTCTTTCAGTTCCCTTCCAAAGAAAACATCCGCCGCTTCCTTCACGCCTCGCACCGAAACTCCACCACGTTGGCCCAGGTAAACTTCATTACAGTAGAGTGCGAAGATATCTTCTTTCGACAGACGCCTCTCCAAAGAAATAGCAAGCATTGCCTCAGCGTATTTGCGACGAAATGTTTTTTCCGGAGTTAGATAGGTGTTCTTTACAAGTTGCTGGGTGATCGTCGAACCACCCTGCCCGAGACGCTCCTCGCCGGCATTGCGTAAAAATGCTCGGCTTAAGCCGCTAATGTCCACACCCGAGTGCTCGAAGAACCGACGATCCTCAATCGAAAGAATTGCGTGGATTAAGACGGGAGGCAGGTCGGAGTAATTTAGAAGTTCGCGCTTTCCGGACTTCGATGATAGATCGTTGGATAAGGCCTCAGGCTCAAGTGTGAAAGTTTCAATCTTGATGTTATCAGCCGTGAGCATGGCGATCTCATCACCACTGAACGACACAGTCACTAACTTAGGCTGGCTCTTGTTGGTACGGCTGGGACGAATGTCTACCTGACCTGACTTGTTGTTGAAGCTGCCACTCCAAACATCACTCGCTGCTGATTCAAGATAACCGGCGCGACGGAGGACGTTGACCAGTTTTTCCTGGGACAGCTTTTGACCTGGCTCCAACACGCGTGGCGCCGCGTAAAGTCCGGGCCGACTCGTCAAATATCCATGAGCCAGACGAGCATCGATTATGCGCGAGTAATACTTGTATGACCGCAACAGCGAGTCGCCACCGACAATCAGCGCAAGGGCTAAAAGTCCAAATATGGTGCGAAGAATCAGGCGATTTTTTCCGCCTGTAGCTGTGCGGATTTTAGTGCTGAAAAATCGAGTAAGTTGGGGGAAAGAGATAGTACGGCGTGGATCAGGAACCGAGGTAACTTCGATAGCCATCGTTACTGAGCAGACCTCCGCTGCGGCAGACCCGTGTCTGCATTTTGAAAAGGCATCAGCCGCCTGCTGCCCCTCAACCCTTCAGTGCATCCCAATATCTTGTGTTGGTAATTAAATGGCTAATAGGTGAGGAATTCAAGAAATAAAGGCTGAACTTTGGCCTTTGATCTTGGGTCTTTGAGGTCTGGCGACTTTGGATTTGCACTCCCCTAGGAGATTTTCGCAACTTCTAGCGGTTCAGGTGAAGGGCGAAGCTCCAGACTCTTC
>QHXL01000592.1 GCA_003222935.1 Acidobacteriota bacterium | reverse complement strand
TTTCAGATTGTAGGTATTTTTGACAGTTTCGTTTTCAGCCGGAGGGCCTCACCCCATGAATGCTGAAGAACTAAAAAAGCGAACCAAGCTATTCGCATTGGGAATTATGAAGCTGGTCGGAGTGCTACGGAACACTGTTCAGGGAAGAACAGTTGGTGGTCAACTTGTTAGGTCTGGAACTTCAGTCGGCTCAAATTATCGCGCCACCTGTCGAGCGCGATCTGGAGCGGAGTTCATTGCAAAGATAGGAGTAGTTTTAGAAGAGGCTGACGAAAGTGCTTTCTGGCTCGAGTTGATTGTCGAGGGTGAACTTTTGGAGATTGAATTAGTTGAGCCATTGCTGAATGAAGCAAACGAATTGATTCGGATCTTCGCCAGTTCGCGGATCACTGCGAGCTCGCGATTGGGCGTTCAGAAGGCGGCACCGAGAAAATGATCTCAATCTACAATCTGAAATCTGCAATCTGAAATTATCGTTGAGTGTATGCCACTAAGCTCGTACGAATCCTTGTTCTTCTGGATCTTCGCGATCGCCGCTATCTTTGCGGGGTTGTTGACGGTGATGGCGCGCAATGCCGTTCATAGTGCGCTGTTTCTCATATCTTCACTCGTTTCGGTTGCGGCCCTGTTCGTCATTGCAGGGGCTGAATTCATCGCGGGCGTTCAGATTCTTGTGTACGTTGGCGGCGTGATGGTCCTATTTCTCTTCGTGATCATGTTGGTGAATGTTAGTGCTGAGGAAATGGGGCGTGAAGAGATTTTCAATAAGCAGCGTCAAGTCACTGCTAGCTTGATCTTCTGTTTCCTGCTGGTGCTTGGCCTTTTGTACGCCGTTAATAAAGGCGCAGAAGTTCTGACGAGACAGAACCTCGCAGCGCGAGAGCAACTCGCAGAGCAGCAAACGAGCCAGGATGCTCGACTGAGAAAATCTGCAACAGGTACAAGTCGAATCACGAAGGATACGGAGAGCGTGGGCGCCGTGCTTTATCGGTATGCTTCTCTGCCTTTCGAAATTGCCAGCATCCTGCTACTGGTGGCGATCATCGGCTCAGTAATGCTAGCTCGAACTTTGAAGCAGGAAGCATCCGTGGACGATGTTGCCCCGGACGTTCTAAAAGACGAGGCCGTAAAAGACCCCGACTTGTTAAAGCTCGAGGCGTCCAGTCAAGCGAGCCATTAAGTCAGAAACAAGCATGAATAACTTTATTCTCAGCTCATTGATTTTCTTCTTTCAGGAAGCTGCCGCTACGCCAGCAGACGGTGCAATGTCGGCGATGAAGGAAGGTCTCAAACATCCCGACCTTTCCAAGTTCCTGGTAGTCGGCGCATTGCTTTTCATTATCGGGGTCGCCGGAGTTCTAACTCGACGCAACATCATCGTCATCTTCATGTCGATCGAGTTGATTCTCAATGCAGCGAATCTCAACTTCATTGCGATGTCGCGTTATTTGGATGCGACCGGAAGCGCATATGCCCTGGCAGGCCAGATTTATACAGTCTTCGTAATCGTAGTTGCAGCGCCTGAAGCAGCCATAGGACTCGGGATCGTAATCGCGCTATATCGAAACAAAGAAACCATCTGGGTTGATGAGATTGATCTGTTGAAGTGGTAGGGCTGCGCGAACAAAGCTTCGCGAGCTTTGATCTTTGTTCTTGGATTTTTGTTCTTGTAATCGCGAAGTCAACAAGACACCAAGAACAAAGATCAAAGTACAAAGTTCTAAGAGCAAAGCACTAAAGCCTGAAGCACAAACGCTAAACATGTACCGTTACATCTGGCTAGTTCCCCTACTCCCACTCCTCGGCGCTGCCATCAATGGCATCTTTGGTCGTAAGTTTCGCTTTTCCGAGAGACTAATTGGCGGAATCGCAGTTGGTTCTGTCGCTTTGTCGTTTCTCATCAGTCTCTCGGCGGTTTACTCCTACGGGTTTGGATCTCATCCGGAATGGCCCAGGCCCTATTTAACCAGTCAGGATGGGTTTGGGTTCACCTGGATTCCCGGTGGCGCTGTCAGCATTAATCAAGGCGCCGAGGCCAGACGTGAAGCTGAGGCTCACAAGCAAGTTGAGGAACCGTCGGCTGAAGTCCGCTCTACCGAACACTCGTCGGCAGCTACTGGCGAGACGCAGCGTTATGCCTTACTCAACATCGAGTGGAGCTATCAACTCGATGCGCTCTCATCGATTTTCATGTTGGTTGTGACCGGCGTGGGCTTGTGCATCTTTGTATTCGCGACCGGATACATGCACGGCGAGACGGGCTTCTATCGCTTCTTCGCGTACATCAAACTTCCTGATGATGTTTGTCGGTTGGGAAGGTGTCGGACTCTGTTCCTACTTATTAATTGGTTATTACTTTGATCGCCAGGAAGCTGCTAACGCGTCGCGAAAAGCGTTCATCACGAATCGCGTCGGCGACTTCGGTTTCGCGCTCGCAATTTTTGGCATTATCGCAACTTTCGGCTCCGCCCAATACGTCGATGTCGTAAACCAGGCTAAAGATTATCCAATCGAACTGCTCGGCCATTGGGGCATTCTCTCCTGGATTGCCTTAGGCCTCTTTATCGGAGCTTGCGGCAAGTCAGCACAACTTCCACTGCACGTTTGGTTGCCCGATGCGATGGCTGGACCAACTCCAGTTTCCGCGCTCATCCATGCCGCGACGATGGTCACCGCCGGGCTCTACATGGTGACGCGCACCAACGTCATCTTCCAGCATTCACAAACGATGCTGCTGGTAGTT
>QHXL01000117.1:19074-25077 GCA_003222935.1 Acidobacteriota bacterium | reverse complement strand
TTTGAAGAAAGTCCTGAGGCAGTTGTTGCCAACCGAAAACCTTAACCGTCGGAAAATGGGTTTTGGAGTCCCGATTGGTCACTGGTTCAGAGGCAAGATGCAGCCGTTCCTGCGCGAAGTAGTCCTGTCAGAACGGGCACTTAAACGGGGCTTTTTTAAACCAGAAGTTGTTAGACAGCTAATAGACAAACACACAAGTGGTGAGCGGGATTATTCCCACCAGTTGTGGGCGCTGTTGATGCTCGAATTGTGGTTCCAACGATTTATTGACTAACTTTGTAGGAGGTCCAATTTTGAAAGGTGTCGTCTTAGCGGGAGGTTTGGGTACACGATTGCGCCCACTCACCGCAGTAACCAACAAACATCTGCTTCCCGTTTTCAATCAGCCCATGATCTATTACCCGATACAGACACTTGTAAACGCGGGTATCACTGACATCATGGTCGTTACCGGAGGTAATTCAGCAGGTGATTTCCTGCGTCTACTCGGCAACGGGAAAGCGTTCGGATTGAAACATCTCAACTACACTTACCAGGAAGGCGAAGGCGGCATTGCGGATGCCCTGTCGTTGGTTGAGCATTTTGCTGCCAAGGAGCCGGTTTGCGTCGTCCTGGGCGATAACATTATTGAAGGAAACATCGCGTCGGCAGTGCGTGCTTATCGTCACCAGGGTAGTGGCGCAAAAATCATTCTAAAGAAAGTGACCGATCCACAGCGCTTCGGTGTTCCCGAACTCGATGGTTCTAACGTGGTCTCCATTGAAGAGAAGCCTGCAGATCCCAAGTCAGACTATGCGGTGATTGGGATTTATATGTTCGACGGCGAAGTCTACGACATCATCCGTACGTTGAAACCGTCGGGTCGCGGCGAGATGGAAATTACCGACGTAAATAATGCTTACATCGCTCGTGGCGATATGACATGGGAAGAATTAGATGGTTGGTGGACCGACGCCGGAACGTTTGAGAGTTTACTATATGCATCGGATCTCGTTGCCAGGACGGGCGCAAACAAGATGCAGTTAACACAGGAAGAGGTGGGTGCGAATGTCTGAAACGTTTCGGGAAGGTGAAATTCTCGGAGTAGTAATTAAACCGTTAGCCAAATTCAACGACCAAAGAGGTTGGTTGACAGAGCTCTTTCGTAACGATGACTGGCCTGAAGAGTTTCAGCCCGCCATGGCTTACATTTCGTCGACACTTCCGGGCGTCACACGTGGACCTCACGAACACGTCGATCAAGCCGATCTCTTTTGTTTTATCGGTCCGTCAAATTTCAAACTGCGCGTGTGGGACAATCGAAGTGACTCGCCTACTTTCGACATGAGGCAAACGATTGTTGTGGGCCAGGACAATCCCGCGGTGGTGCTGATCCCCAAAGGCGTCGTGCATGCCTATAAAAATGTAGGTGATCTTGACGGGATTGTGATCAATTGCCCAAACAGACTTTATCGAGGCACAGGACGCAAGGAAGAAATTGATGAAATCCGCCACGAGGATGACAGCGAGACGAGATTCGTGATGACGGACTAGTGAGCTTTCGCTATGTCTAATCCGCGTCCATCGAAGATTATCCGCATCATCGCGCGTTTGAACGTCGGTGGTCCGGCTAAACACGTCGTGTGGCTGACAGATGGATTGAAGAATACTCATGAAACTCTGCTCGTCGCCGGAACTGTTCCAACCGGCGAGGGCGACATGAGTTACTTTGCTGAGCAACTACAAGTTGTTCCTCACATCATTCCGGAAATGAGTCGCGAGATCTCGTTGAAGGATGTCGTGACTATTTGGAAGCTGTATCGCCTGTTTTTGCGCGAACAGCCCGACGTAGTTCACACACACACGGCCAAGGCAGGAACCGTCGGCCGAGTTGCAGGCTTTATTTATCGCTGGCTGACGCCGGGCTCGATTATTGGTCGACCGCGAGAGTGCAAGTTTGTTCATACTTACCACGGACATATCTTTCACAGTTACTACGGAAACTTGAAAACGCGGGTCTTTATCAATATCGAAAAACTACTTGCGGCATTGGTAACTGATCGAGTGGTTGTTATCAGTGAGCAACAGGCATTCGAGATTTGTGACACTTTTGGGGTTGGCAAGCGAAAGCAAATTAAAGTAATACCGTTGGGACTTGACTTGAATCTCTTCGATCGAAGTAACGACCGCCGTCAACGATTTCGGGAGGAACTTGAAATTGACGAGCAAACAATTCTTGTGGGGATTGTCGGGCGTCTGACTGAGATCAAAAACCATGAGATGTTCCTGAACGCCGTCGGCAAATTCAAGGAGCTTCGAACGGCGGACGGCGCGTCAGTCCGATTCGTGATTGTTGGCGATGGGCACTTGCGAACTAGTCTTGAGAGTCAAAGTCGATCGTTGGGATTGGAAAATGATGTTATCTTCGCTGCCGAACGAAATGACCCGGAGTACTTTTATCCGGCCCTCGACATCGTCGCCTTGACCTCTCGAAATGAGGGCACGCCGCTAACCTTGATCGAGGCGATGGCCAACGCGCGCGCCGTAATTGCCACGAACGTTGGCGGTGTTGCTGATTTGCTAGGCGAAGTTGTGGAGAGCCGGGAATACAACGCATGCGAGCGTGGCATCGGCGTTCATCCAGGAGATGTAGCCGGTTTTGCTTCTGGCCTCGCGCGATTAGTCGATGATCGAGAGCTGCGAAGTGGTGTTGCGAACAGAGGTTTTGAGTTTGTTCGACAGAAGTATCCAAAGCAACGTTTGCTCGACGACATTCGAGGTTTATACGACGAACTGCTAAATCCTGAACCAGGAGACTATCGACAGGTTTCCCGGATTCGCCCGCTCGGAGATAAAAGTAGCAAAGCGCTTTAACGAACCTCCGCGGGATTCAACTTAAAGGAGACGGAAACATTTGCGAGTATTGATAACAGGCGGTGCAGGATTTATTGGTTCACACTTAGCTGACGCTTACCTACAACGTGGCGATAAAGTTTGTGTTATCGACGATCTATCTACGGGCTGCATTGAGAATATTCAACACCTTAAAGGCAAACCTAACTTCGAATACACGATCGATACTGTTCACAATCAACCCGTGACGGCCGAACTGGTGGACCAGGCCGACGTTGTTTTTCACCTGGCTGCTGCTGTAGGTGTGAAATTGATCGTGGAAAGTCCGGTGAGGACAATCGAAACGAACGTCCGCGGGACTGAAGTAGTCCTGTCACTCGCAAATAAGAAAAAGAAGAAGGTCCTCGTCGCTTCAACATCCGAAGTGTACGGGTTGAGTTCCGACATTCCGTTTCGAGAAGACGGAAATCTGGTGATGGGCGCAACTACGAAAGGTCGGTGGAGCTACGCCTGTTCAAAGGCAATTGATGAATTCCTGGCCCTGGCTTACTGGAGAGAAAAGAAGTTGCCGACGGTCGTCGTTCGGCTATTTAACACGGTAGGCCCCCGCCAGACTGGTCAGTATGGAATGGTGATACCGACTTTTGTAAAGCAGGCTTTGGCGGGACGGCCGATCACAGTTTATGGCGATGGAAAACAGAGTCGGTGTTTTGGGTATGTCGGCGATGTTGTTGGGGCTTTGATTAACCTGATGGATCACAAGGATGCCGTCGGTAACGTCTTCAATATCGGTTCGAACCAGGAGATAACCATCCTTCAGCTTGCCGAACGCGTAAAAGAACTGACGCAATCGGACTCCGAGATTGTTTTTGTCCCCTACGACGAAGCGTATGAAGAAGGGTTTGAAGACATGCCGCGTCGAATTCCCGACATCTCGAAGATCCATGGGTTAGTGGGATTTGAGCCGAAGATGAACCTCGATGGAATCCTACAAACTGTGATTGATTTTCAGAGCGGACGAAATCTGAGATAACCGCCCTTATGGCGTACTTCTCGGAGCCGGTTCGGAAAGCGCTAAGCTGCTAGCCCCGCTTGATTTGCTGTCATATATCGAATAGCTTCTTTCGCGACAGCAATCTCAAATCGTGAAAGTCTATAATCTCCTGACCCCAGTAGAATATGCCGTTTAGCCCGCGAACGCTGCTGGCCGTTGCCACCTCCTTCCTTTTCGCCCTGGCGCTTACGCCATTGGTGCGAATGTATGCGCGTCGGTTCGGAATTGTGGCCACGCCCAAAACCGATCGGTGGCATAAAAAGCCGACGGCAATGTTGGGCGGAGTAGCAATCTGGTTATCCGTCGTTATCAGCGTCTTCTTCTTCACTCCACAGACAACCTATTCGTGGGTGATCATTCACGCAAGCACCTTTCTGTTTTTCGTCGGCTTGATTGACGATGTCATACATATCAAGCCTTACCAGAAACTGATCGGGCAAATTTTAGGTTCTGCTTTTGTGGTTTATTACGGATTGACTTTGCCATGGACAAGTTCAGTCCTTGTGAACATGGCGTTAGCCATCTTTTGGCTCATTGGAATTACGAACGCAATCAACCTTCTCGACAACATGGACGGTCTTGCGTCGGGTATCTCGATTATTGCTGCCGGTTTTCTTGCCCTGAGCTTCGTCAACACTGGCCAGTTTGTCGAGGCCTTGATGCTTGTAGCTTTTGCCGCGGCGCTCCTTGGTTTCCTGGTTTTCAACTCGAACCCGGCTTCGATCTTCATGGGTGATTGTGGATCGATGTTCGTGGGTTTTTTCCTCGCCAGTTCCGCACTCGTCAATGTTAGTGGCGGGAGATCTCGCAGCTTATTGCCAGTCCTCGCGGTACCGATTCTTGTTCTCTTCATCCCAATCTTCGACACGACTTTTGTGACGGTCCTGAGAAAGCTGTCAGGACGCGCTGCGTCGCAGGGAGGCCGTGATCACACTTCGCACCGTCTCGTGGCTCTGGGCATGTCCGAACGCCATGCCGTTTGGATGCTTTACGGTTTTGCCGCTTTATCCGGACTCCTGGCCTTAGTGGTCCAACGAGCGAGGTTAGACGTTAGTTTGGCGGCGATCGCCGGTTTTACAATTGTGCTCACCCTCATCGGTGTCTACCTGGCAGGTGTGAAGGTCTATGACCAGACTGAAGAAGCGTCGGCGCTCAAAGAGAAGCCGCTTTATGTTTTCCTGGTCGACCTGTCTTACAAGCGCCGGATATTCGAGGTGCTGCTCGACGTTATTCTCATCATTCTCTCGTACTGGTGTGCGTACGCGATCAAGTTCGGACCGTTTTCAGGCAGTTTAGCGTGGCAATTGTTCATTCGTACCTTGCCGGTGCTCGTCTTCGTCAAGATGTCGGTGTTTCTAGTGATGGGCGTTTACCGGGGCCTCTGGCGCTACACCAGCATCGGCGATCTAATCGTATTTCTAAAAGCTGTAGTACTGAGTTCGGTCGCCAGTTTGATGGTCGTGTTGTTTGCTTTTCGTTTCGAAGGGTTTTCACGTACCGCGTTCTTTATTGATGGCGTACTAATGTTTCTGTTTCTTGCGGGCAGTCGTATGGCGTTTCGAATGTTTCGTCAGATTCTTCCCGCCAACGGACGTCATAACGGTCGCCGCGTGCTCATCTATGGCGCAGGTGATGGTGGAGAGCTGTTGCTTCGCGAATTGCGAAACAACTCTGAACTCCAGCTATCGCCCGTTGGTTTTGTAGATGATGATCCATCGAAGAGTGGCAAAGTCCTGCATGGGTTAAGAGTATTTGGAGGCAACGGAGATCTCGGGCAGGTTTGTGAACAGCAGGAAGTTGATGAGGTTGTTATCTCGAGTCTCAAAATGTCCGAGAAGCGAATTGAGGAAGTGGTTCGTTCTTGCACGGAACGTCAGATCGCCGTTAAGCGAATGCGCATCACTATCGAAGACTTGAGTTCTCGTTAATATCGAATGCCGCAGGAACTAATTCAGCTCGACGCTAACAAGCGTTCAATCAGAATTGCCCTCATACTTTTTATAGTCATCGCGACACTGTGGTCGTATTTCGCCTTCCGCTGGTACCTGGGAAACACGATGGCGGAGTATTTCAACACAGGACAGAGCAATCTCGACCTCGCAAAAATCGCACAAAAT
>QHXL01000117.1:11271-19035 GCA_003222935.1 Acidobacteriota bacterium | reverse complement strand
AGTACGAAAAAGCTGTTGGCCTTTCGCCCAACGACTATCGTTTCTGGGTTGCCCTGGGAAAAGCGCGGGAACAGGCTGGAGACAGCGCCGGTGGCGAGCAGGCTTTGCGAAGAGCGGTTGCGTTAGCTCCGTCTTACGCAAATCCCCGATGGCACCTGGGAAACTTGTTACTCAGAACCGGACGTTACGAGGAGGCTTTTGCGGAACTTCGCACTGCCAGCGAAGCAGACCCGGATAATTTGCGCTCCCAAATGTTTAATTTGGTTTGGGAAGTTAACAGCACAGATTTTGAGTCGCTAATAAAAGGTGTCGGCTCAAAATCGGATTCGCGTGCTCAATTTGCGCTTTACTTGTTGGGTCAGAACCGAATCGATGAAGGAATTCGGGTGTGGAACAGCCTGAACGCTGATGAAAAGAAAGGAAACAAGCCAACCGGTGATCTAATCCTTTCCTTTTTGATCACACACTTACGCTTTCACGACGCATTGAATCTGTGGAATGACCTTGTACCGGACGCATCGCATCGAGTTGAAGAAGGGAAAATCACCGATGGTGGTTTTGAATCTCAGATACCGTATACGCCTGATTTTGCTTTCGCGTGGCAGGTAAAAAGTGTCGGACAGATGGAAATTGGAATTGACCCGGAAATTAGCCACAGTGGCTCAAGAAGTTTGCGGCTTGTGTTTCAGGTACGCTCACAACTGGATGCGATCCAGGCAGCTCAAATAGTGCCCGTTGCGAAGGACACTGACTACGAGCTTGAGTGCTACGTGAAAACGAACAAGCTGTCGAGTGGCGGGCCGCCGATAATTCAAATTGTCGATCTGAATAGCGGCGCTGTTTTAGCTTCTTCGGATCCTACAAGCGGCGACACCGATTGGACTCGCATTGGACTTTCGTTCAAAGCATCAGACAAAACAGAAGCGATCGCGATTCGAATCTCACGGGCCGCCTGTGAAGATGCAAAGATATGTCCGATCTTCGGTACGATTTGGTATGACGACTTCAGTCTCAAACGAAGAAACTAGTGTTGCGGTGCCGGCGCAAGCGCCACTCCCGGAGCTAACAACTTCACGGGACCGCGTTGCATATCGCATCAGGCATACCCTTGCGAGTAGGTTTGTCTTTCTTGTTATTTGCGTCGCTATAGTCCTGTCAGCACTCGCTTACGGCACTGTTCATTACTGGGCGTTGGCACTTTTCAACCTGGGCGCACTGACAATCCTTGTACTTTGGGTTGTTGATGGTTGGACGTTGGGAACGATTCGAATAAGTCGGAGTTCTCTTCAGTTGCCATTGCTTGGTTTGATCGTTCTTGGTTTGATTCAGTTACTTCCTTTGCGCAGCGTGGGTGTTGATGGAGTCTCGATCCCACTTGCCCGCTCCCTCTCGTTGGACCCAAATTCAACCAGATTAGTGCTGGTCCAACTGTCTTCACTTTTTATTTACTTCGCTGCAACACTGGTATTTACGGATACGCCGCACCGGCTGCACATACTCGTGCGGACGATCATGATCTTTGGGTTTTGCCTGGCACTGTTCGGCTTGACTCAATCGTTCGCCAGTCCAAACAAGGTGTATTGGATTCGCGAGTTAAGCCAGAGCACGGCATTCGGTCCATTTATTAATCGCCATCATTTTGCCGGATATATGGAGTTGACGATCGCTCTGCCTCTTGGACTGCTCTTCGCCGGTGCAGTGGAGAAGGAGAAAAGACTGCTCTATCTCTTCGCTGCTGGTCTCATGGGCGTCGCTCTTGTAATGACGAGTTCGCGTGGCGGTATTATCAGTTTGGTCGCAGAGATCTTGTTCTTTGTTATCGTGACGGCATTGTGGCGCCCCGAAAACCAGGAAAGACGAGGTAGCCGTGGCGGTCGTTTCAAAGGCGTAGCTATCAGGGTCGGTCTGGGCGTTGGGTTAATGGTTGCATTGTTTGGTGGTGTTCTATTGTTAGGTGGTGAGTTCTCAATCACCCGTTTTATCGACAGTGTGAACACCGACGATCCAACAACGGGCCGCGCTCATTTTTGGGCGGTGACTCTGGATGTCATCCAGGCACACCCGTGGATCGGCACTGGCCTCGGGGCATTCGGTGTGATCTACACCCGCTACGATTCTCGAAATGGCTTGTTCCGACTCGAACAGGCCCACAACGATTACCTCCAGATCTTTTCGGATGCGGGAGTGATAGGTGCGGCATTAGCATTAGCGTTCATAGTCATCCTGCTCCGTCGAACGTTTGTGAGGATGCGATCCGGAGACGAGTTTCGCCGCGGGATTGCCATAGCCGCTCTCGGTGGTTGTTTTGCTGTGCTTGTGCATAGCCTATTCGACTTTACGCTCCACACAACATCGAATGCATTGCTCTTTCTCGTTCTTGCCGCGCTTGCAACTTTGAATGGCCGCGTCGAACAGGCCCCTCGCCGTCGGCGTCGAAAAAGTTCAAGCGGTGAATCGACAACATCTGCAGACAACTAAACGAACGTCGATTCTGCGCGTGTCTGGCTTGTCGCAATGAATCTCAGTTGTAGTATGATCCGGCCAAACCCTGATCTCGCACTTATTAACCAGTCTTTCCCGATAATTGAGTCCAAAGTAGAGCCAACCCGTGGCTTCGGCGACCTCTGCAAAAACCAACAAACGCGATTACTCTTCGTCGACTGAAGCAACGTCGATACCCGGACTCTGCCTGACTGCCTCTTTGCGCCACGGAAAGACAGACGCGCTCAACTACAAAGCTGATGGAGAGTGGGTAAACATCTCAGCGCAGACTTTTGTTGACCGAGTTAAAAACGTCGCACTTGGTTTGGCCGCTCTCGGGATACGTCCCGGCGACCGAATTGCGCTCCTTTCCGAGAACCGACCGGAATGGTCGATAGCGGACCTGGCAATACTCAGCCTCGGCGCCATTAACGTTCCTATCTACACAACTCAGGCCGTCGATCAAATCGATTACATCCTTGCAGACTCGGGAGCGAGGGCGATATTTATTTCAAATCGAAAACTGTTTCGGCACGCACGGGAAGTGCTGGCAAAACGCCCACTCGAACATCTGATCTTTTTCGATAATGATGTTTCTGAGGAGATCGACCGTGCTATTCAGCTGTCGGATCTTGAGAAGAACGGAACAGAACAAGCAATCGCACGTCCTGAGGCATTCGACGCTTATCTTCATGCTGTCCGGCCGGAAGATCTCGCGACGATTATCTACACCTCGGGTACAACCGGAGAGCCCAAGGGCGTGATGTTGACTCACAACAATTTTATGTCGAATGTGCTGTCGATCTCGGCCGGGCTGCCAATCGATTCAAATGACACGGCACTCTCGGTTTTACCGCTGTCACACATCTTCGAGCGCGCGGGGTTCTACGTCTTTTGCTACTGCGGTCTGTCCGTTTACTACGCTGCCTCGTTCGACCAGGTTGGCGAAAACTTACGTGAAGTTGGACCAACGGTGATGACTGCTGTGCCCCGTCTCTTTGAAAAAGTCTATCACCGCATAGTGAAGAAGGGCATGTCGGAAAAAGGTTGGAAGCGTAATGTGTTTACACGCTCACTCGAAGTCGGACAACGCTACGGAGAATTGAAGGATACCCGGCGATTTATCTCTCCGGCACTGCGTCTAAAACAGAGTCTTGCGAGCCGCCTGGTGTTTTCAAAATGGCGCGAAGGAGTTGGTGGCAAGCTGCGTTACTTTGTATCTGGCGGGGCTCCGCTTTCTCCCGCCCTGTCGTATGCCTATTTGGCCGCCGGCATTCCGATTCTTCAGGGCTACGGAGCCACCGAAACCTGTATCGTCTGCGCCAATCGTCCTGGGAATAATCACGTCGGCTCGGTTGGCGTACCGTTCGAGGGTATCGAACTTCGCATTGCCGATGATGGCGAGATCCTCGTTCGTGGTCCAAACGTGATGCGTGGTTACTACGGCCAGCCGGAAGCGACGGCTGCTGTACTTAAGGACGGCTGGTTTGCCACCGGCGACGTTGGTCACATGGACAAAGAGGGTCGACTCTACATCACTGACCGAAAGAAGGATCTTTTCAAGCTGTCAAACGGTAAGTATGTAGCGCCACAACTGATCGAAAGCCTGTTGAAGCAAAGCGAATTTGTGAGTCAGGTTGTGGTTGTAGGAGCAGGACGAAAACAACCAACTGCTTTGATTGTTCCTGACTGGGAGAGCTTGAATAAAGCGTTAGCGGAAACAGGCGAGTCGCTACCAAAAGACAAAACGGAACTCAGTAAGCATCCCACGGCTGTGAAGATTGTGCAGCGTGACATCGCCGCGCTAACTTCGTCTTTGGCAGATTACGAGCGCATCCGACGAGTCGGACTCTTACCAAATGAGTTTACTATCGACAGCGGAGAACTAACCCCAACTCTTAAAGTAAAGCGACGGGTCATCGACGAGCGCTTCGGCGATTTGATCGAAGCGCTCTACAATTAACCCGCCGCTCACCAGTCTTCAGCGGTGCCTCATCCAGTCCCGTGACAAAGAATCGATTCCGCCAGAATTCTTAGATTCATTGGAAGCTCGGGTGTCTTCAGGTCGTGCTTCTGCTTGCGTTGATGATGAGCGAGAAGCATGACCTCAGCCTGGCAAAATTCACACGACTTCAAGTGATATTGAACCAAGGTTGAAATCTCGAGCGAAAGTTTTTCAGTCCGAAAATACAGCAAGGTCTTTGAGGAGGGGCAGGCGGCAGTCTTTCGAAATGGAATGGTCTTTTTTGAACCTTTCATCCTAGTCCCCCAAAGCGTCGTCGCGCGACGCGTAGTTAACACAAACCGATGATCCGTCGGGAGTTGAGTGATCCCAGGGGGCAACAGAGGTTCATCTCATCTTTAGACAAAACAGCGCGGATTTCTGCTTGTTCAACAATACAAAATACCCAATCCCACCCGACTTCCAGAGCTTTTTTCACCTTTGATAATCATTTTTCCCAACAATTCCCGCGCCTTCCTTCAAATGTAAAAAGATGTTGCTCATATTTTAAATAGCTGTTACCATGCTTTTCGTTAGTCACCGAGCAGACAGCTCGCTGACGTGCACTCCAGGAAATGCCCCCGTTCACGTTACGGCTCAGACGGGCAGAAACAGATTCCACGCTCGCCTCATGGCAGAGCATCAGAAGTCTCCAACTAAAAGTATCAAGAATCTCTTCTAGGCCCAGCCTGGTTGCCCTCTGCAATTTGAACGATCTGGCCACTAATCCAACCAGTCTCCCTCTCGTCAGCTAAAACAGACGACCCAAACGATGTGATTCCAATAGCTCAACTTAATTCCACTAACGCCCACCAAAGCACTGAACGCAACCAAAACTATTCCAAGGCATTACGGCCAATAACGGACAATCCTGTGAAATCCATAAGTGAAGATTACGAAAAGTCGCTTAAACCTGGGACAGCTGAAAAACAGCCCCAACCACGAGCACGCCGGTATGACCGGCAAGGTAAGAATGCCAAGTGGGTGGAAAGTCTCAAGGCGTCAGATGTAAGCCGACTCTGGACAGACCTCCACCGCATCGTTTCCCATCATCCTTTGGTGCGCGCTTCACGGAGCGCCGGCCTTTTGGTTGAGGAGGGGGGCGCCGGTGCCTATACCGACCTTACGCAGGAACTCTTTGTTCAACTGTTAAGCAAGAACCGGTTCGAGCACTACCTCGAAACGGAGATGACTGACTATGAGATTGAGTGTGAAATAAGCCAGATTGAATTAACCAACCTGCTCACGGCTGAACTGCGAAAGAGACATCCTGAAAGCTATCGACTCGCACGACGCATTTCCACGCTGATTCAGTCCAGCACCAATTTTCGACGATTTGACACCAGCGGTATCGATGACGAACCGCATCGCCGTCTTGCCGACCGGATTTATGGTTTGAGCGAGTGGAACGACAAGAAATCTCGTCGGGGATCGCACGAGGTCGAACAGCGCGTGCAAATGATTCCGGTTCGTCAGCGCGATACGCGTATGGTGGGTTGCACGGGCGACTCCCAGGTTGTCATCAGCAATCCAGACCTGGAAGATTTGATTGTTTCGGTACTTGATGCAGTCGATTCACCGGTTGACGTTCGCACCTTGCGGAGCCTGGTGATGTCGCGACTCCCGGTCATGGACATCTACCTGGTGCCCCTGGATGGTGACGACAGCGACAACGAACACGGCAATAGCTATGAGCCGGTTGATCGACGTGAGAACCCGGAAGAGGGTTTGTTACGACGCGAGTCAGAGCAAGAAGCAGCAGGATTTGTCGATCAGTTCTTGAAGAACCTGCACGAAGCGGTCAGAGGCAAGGTCAAGCAGTACAACCGAATTCTGGGTGTCTTGTGGCATTGTTATTTGAGTCCCGATCATTCGACGCAACTGGAAGTCGCAGCCTCATTGGGAGTGTCTGATTCATTGGTTTCGGATTATCGCCGTCGCATCGAGCAGGAGTTGAGAGCGCTTGCGTTCACCGAGGTTGAGGAAGCCAAGCAGTTTGAAATGGCACTGCGGACACGAGTGAAGACGCTTGTGTTTGAGACCGAGGAAACCCAAGTAGTCGCTTAGCGGTCAGCGTCGCCGGTTTCTGCCACGAGCAAAGTCTGTGAAGAGTTGCATTGCTGGAAGGCGACGCAGCTCTTTTTTTATCACAATCGCTTCTCGCTTTATCGTTAGACACTCCAGTTTAAGTAGAGAAAGGTACTCGATTGAACCAGAAGATAGTCTCAAAGCTTCCGTGGAGCGCACGGTTTATCGCCAAATGGTTCCGATTGCTCTCAACTGATTCGTTGCTGGCATTCAGGCGCTACACTCTTAAGAATGAAGCTGGACTGACGCGCGAAGGAGAAACACTAACTCTGCGCCTTCGTTCGCCCTTGAATTGCTCAATTACGATTCGAGAAAAAGGTTCGGACATATCAACGTTTCATGAAGTCATTGGTGAGCAAGTTTATCGACCGGTTGTGGATCTAATTAAGTCGTGTAAGTTTGTCGTCGACCTTGGGGGGAACATTGGATTGGCAGCACTTTATTTTGCAGGCCATTACCCAGACGCGAAGATTTTTACGGTAGAACCAAACGAGAGTAGTCATCGACTACTGTCTCATAACCTGAACAGCCTCGTTGCGGCAGGTCGATGTGAGGTTCTCAAAGCGGGGGTCTGGAGCCATGAAACGCAATTGGGCGGTGGAATGTTGGCGCCGGATCGTTTCAGTGCTTTCCAGATCCAGGAAATTTCTGATTCCGCCTCGACAGACAATTCGATCAGGGGACTTCCATTGCCGGCGATCCTGGAGGCTTCCGGGTTTCCCCGCGTGGATTTGCTGAAGATAGATATTGAAGGCGCCGAGGTCAAAGTATTTGACGGAAACCTTGACTGGTTGGATCGCGTGGGAGCTATCGCCATCGAGTTTCATGACGACAGTCGCGCTGAAAGCGATTTCGACAACATCATGAAGCACCATGGTTTTAGACTCGTCGATGCCGGGTCGCACACGGTAATGGCACTGAGATGAAAGTCCTAAGTGTTATACGTGAGACACTCCAATAGGAACCGTCATCCATTCAAACATGAAACGCCTTTGCTTTGTTACTGATATGACTGCGCCGCTATGTGAGCTGACCGTACCTTTATTAAATGTCTGAGCTGATCGCTGAAGAATTGGAAATTGAAGAAACGAAGCAGGAAACTGCTTTGCTGACTGCCTCACAGGCGAGGCCTTCGTCTGCCGGTGACAAATACTTTCGTACGGATCACCTTCGTCAGAATCTTGGCGGCAGAG
>QHXL01000117.1:10757-11243 GCA_003222935.1 Acidobacteriota bacterium | reverse complement strand
CCTGAAGTTTGCAATCACTATTGGAGCGACGTCGATAATGGCTCGGCTCCTTTCGCCCTATGACTATGGCGTGATCGGCATGGTCGCCTTTGTGACAGCCTTCCTTTCAACGTATAAAGATCTGGGTCTTTCGGCAGCGACGATTCAAAGACCGGAAATCACCTCTGATCAAATCAGCACATTGTTTTGGATCAACTTGGGATTGAGCCTTGGCATTTCGTTGATCACGATTGTTATCGCTCCAATTGTGGCTTGGTTTTACGGTGAACCCAAGCTTACAGCAATCACGGCGGTAACCGCTTTTGGCTTTCTCATTAGCGGTCTGACAGTCCAACATGACGCTTTGTTGCGACGCCAGATGCGTTACGGAGCATTGTCGGCTATCAACTTGATTTCGATGATCATGGGCTATGCGGTCGGAATTTACATGGCGACTGTAGGGTTTAGTTATTGGGCGCTCGTCGGAAGCCAGTTGGCATTAGCTAC
>QHXL01000117.1:5798-10671 GCA_003222935.1 Acidobacteriota bacterium | reverse complement strand
GCTTCGATAAACTTCTTTTCGAGAAACCTCGACAACCTCTTGATCGGAAGGGTTTGGGGAGCACAGCAATTAGGGGTCTACGGTCGTGCTTATCAACTCATGATGCTGCCTATCGAGCAAATTAATGAGCCGATGACATCTGTAGCCGTTCCAACGTTGAGCCGACTAATGGGGAATGACGAGGCTTATAGAAAAGCTTATTTGCGAATGCTGGAAAAGATTGCACTCATCACTATGCCAGGCGTCGGTCTCCTTATCACAACCGCCGATTGGATTGTGGCAATCGTTTTAGGTCCCAAGTGGACTGAGGTAGCAACTCTCTTAGCGGTGCTTGGTATTGTCGGTCTGATTCAACCGATATCGAATACAACCGGATGGTTGTTTGTAACCCAGGGACGCACAAAGGAAATGTTTAAATTAGCCATGATCGGAGGTCCCATAACGATGGCTTCTATAGTTGTTGGTCTACCCTGGGGCGCAAAGGGAGTGGCGATATCTTATGTGACGGTACAGCTGTTAAAGACTCATATTGTCTATTGGTGGGTTGGACGTAAAGGTCCTGTGAAGACGGTCGACTTCTATCGGATTATCGGTACTTTTGGACTTGCTTCGGCCTGTGGGATCATATCCTCGTTGGCATATCGTTATTGGGAACAACCGTCCAATCCATTTGTTGGTATATTCTCTTGTTCGCTCATTATGGCCGGGACAATGCTCCTGGGACTCGTAATTTTCCCCTATGGTCGACAAGCGCTAAGAGATGTTGTTCAATCTGTGGCCCTTCTCAGGAAGGTGGCTTCCGCTACGACATAGAAACAGATGATTTCTACCTCCGTAGTTATCCCAACTTACAATTGTGAGTCGTATCTGCGGCAGACACTGGAATCGGTATTCAATCAAACCGTTTCCCCTAATGAAATCATAGTTTCCGACGATTGTTCTCGAGACAACACTTGTGACCTTGTTGCTAGCCTCGCGACGGACTCGCCCATTCCTATCAGATTGGTCAAAGGTACAGAGAACTCCGGCGGGTCATCCCGACCATTGAATCTTGGAATCGAAGTTGCGCAAGGGGATTACATCCTGCCCTTGGACCACGATGATTTAATGAACAAGGAGCGAATCGAACTGCAAGTAGGGGCACTGGAGACTTGTCCCCAGTGTATTTTGGCGATCGGTCGCTTTTCAGTTATCGGGCATCAACCTAATGATGTAAGTGAGTTGTGGCCGGTATCTCAATTTGGAGAATTCTCACACGTCTTTGATGAGACAAAAGTCTTTTCTGTCCTTGGGTCGGAGATTGCGTTTCCACCTTTGCTCAGGAGAAATTATGCGGCCAGTACGAGTAATTTCTGTTTTTCGAAGGCGCGTTGGCGAGAATTGGGAGGCTTCAACGAAAAGGTCTTTACCTGTCCCGATCTTGACTTCATGTTGCGAGCAACTCTTAAGGGTCCAATAGCAGTAGTACATCGCCAGCTCTTTCAGTACCGAATCTCGCAAAGCAGTCTGTTGAGAAAAGATGTTACGGGCTCACTGCTGGAGGCTACGATGGTGCGTCTTCGAGCAGCTTCAGCCGAACCGGCGCTCGCCGGTGATGAAATCGAAGCCCTCAGATACTCAGCAATGATGCTGGGCACCGCAGTGTTGCGTAAGGGGGACTTTAGTGGCTTCCATGCGATGGTCGAAACAATGGTTAAACATGGGGGAGCATCCACACTAGGACAAACGGTTAGGAACAAGGCAAGACGTTTCAAAGCGTCGAATAGCGAACCAAGTGATGACTCAAAGTAGTGATCCCAATATTCGTAAGCTGCAATTTGACCGAGGTAAGCTTCCAGCACCCAAACGAGTAACAGGAATCTAAAGCTCCTTAGTTGTATTAGTTGATCAGCCATGCCTGTGAGAGACGAAGCTCCTTGCCAGGGCATAACTTGTTTAGATCAGGTTCCCCGAGTACTCCTATAGTTTCGGCCTGGTAACATGTCAAAGACCGAAAGACAGAAGCCGCAACCAAAAAAAAACCTTGCGGTGGTTACTCCTTACATTCCCTCGCTCACCGAGACTTTTATCAGGTCCCACATCGATCAATTGCCCGCAAACACCACCCTCATACACGGGTGGCGACCCTCTGTTGGAGATAAACCAGTTCTTTCATTGGCGAAACTTGTAGGATTCAGGTTGATCAGAACCATTAATGGCTCCAGTCTGGATCGTGAGACTACGGCTGCGTACCTTAAAGCTTTTAGAAGATACAAAACTGACGCTGTGTTGGCTGAGTATGGGGAATGCGGTGTTCAGGTCATGAATGCTACCAAACGGGCAGGTTTGCCATTGATAGTGCATTTTCATGGCTACGACGCAAGCCGTTTGAGTGTTCTCCAGGCACAGCGGGAAACTTATCCACAAATGTTTCGGGTGGCTTCAGCAGTGATTGCGGTTTCATATGCAATGCGACAGAAGTTGATTGAACTAGGAGCTTCTCCTGACAAGGTTCATTACAATCCCTATGGTGTGGACTGCGAAAAGTTTGGCGGCGCGCACCCTGGACAGACCCCGCCATTGTTCCTGGCGGTCGGAAGGTTTACCGAAAAGAAGGCACCAGCAATTACGTTGAGAGCCTTTGCTAAAACAGTCAATGCTGTGGGAGAAGGACCTTTACTCGAGGACTGTCAAAAACTAGTGTCGGAATTAGGGATCTCGAATAGTGTTGTGTTTCTTGGCGGATTAGACCACGCGGCGGTGCAGTCGGAAATGAAAAAGGCTCGCTGCAGTGTTCAGCATTCCATTGTTGCACCGTCGGGAGATTGCGAAGGTACTCCAGTTTCAATTTTGGAAGCTGGGGCAACGGGGCTACCGGTTATCGCTACGCGACATGCAGGAATACCAGATGTCGTTATCGAAGGTCAGACGGGATTCCTTGTAGATGAAGGCGACGAAGATGGAATGTCGAAGTTTATGATCCAGGTTGCACACGATGCTGAGCTTGCGGGAAGGATAGGGGGCACGGCCCGCCGCCACATCAGCACCAATTTCACGGAGAGGCAGAGACTGGGAAAGCTTTGGGAAATTATCGAAAGTTGTATGTTGGCCGAAAGAACCAATTAGACTAAGAAATTGTATTAACGATCCTTTGAGGTAGCGGCTTTTAGTCGTTACGTCTATGTTAGATGCCAGTGTATTTGTTCGGATGACAACGAAACAGCCAATTCCAGATTATGAGCCGCTTAAGCGGACTGCTCGCAAGGCGCCAGTGGACTCTGACCCCGGGTTTCGGGTTCAGCCGTTTGAACAATCCTCCCCTGGCGAGAAGGCAAGCGACGGCGATTGGGCCTCATTAGGCTCCAGGGATAGGCTTCATCAGCTCCGAAGGGAGGCTGCCGAACACCAGCGTTCGGACGAATTGTCGCCTGAATCGAAACCACCATTAGTTAGTAACTCTCCAGTCGAAGTTGAGGGGCGATCTAAGGCCGCCGTTCAGGATAAAAGGCCGGAGAATTGGATCCTCCGTAACGGGCATAGCGTGAGTTTTGCCGGAGTCGTTCTCTTTACCGTGTTAGTGTTTTTCAGGCCTTACGAGTGGACGCCCTCTTTGATGTGGCTCTCGTCGAGTGCATTTTGGGTTGCGATTGTGACGGTGGCGATTTTTATCCCCACACAGCTCGGGCTCGAAAACACAATCACCGCTCGCCCGCGTGAGGTTAACTTAGCATTGCTACTACTCCTGGCAGGAATTCTATCCATTCCGCTCGCGCTGGATCCCGGAAAAGCATTCGCAGGCCTCACAGATTTCTTTAAAGTCATTACGATTTTTGTCGTGATGGTGAATGTTGTCCGATCTGAAAAACGGTTGAAGATTCTTTGGGCGGTCGTAATTATCGCCAGTTGCGTTTTGAGCATTGGTGCAGTCAATGACTATCGCACTGGGAAGTTGGCGTTGATGGGTGTCCGCATTCAGGGAGTAATTGGAGGGTTGTTTGATAATCCGAATGACCTTGCTCTTCACCTCGTAACGATGATCCCAATAGCGCTGGCGATGATGTTGAGTTCCAGGAATCCGTTGTCAAAAATCATCCTGTTGGCCTGCACAATCCTGCTTTTATGTGGAGTCGTTGCGACTTTTTCTCGAGGAGGTTTTCTCGGACTCGTGTGCGCCTCGGGCGTGTTCATGTGGAAAATCGCGAAAAAAAGCCGCTTGTTTGTGGCTATGGCAGGGAGTCTGGGACTGATAGTTTTTATGGTTGCGGCGCCGGGTGGCTATGGGAACCGGCTTTCAACTACTGGCGACGACTCTGCAGTAGCTCGATATGACGACCTCAAACGATCAGTCTTCATTACCAGCAGGCATCCAATTTTGGGTGTTGGGATCAATAACTACATTCTTTATTCGAACTCCAACAAGGCCAGTCACAATGCTTACACGCAGGTGGCTTCGGAAATGGGGATTGCAGCAGCGGCCGTTTATATCCTATTCATGATCTTTCCGTTGAAGGGACTTCGGAAACTTGAGCGCGAAACCAGTGGAGAAAAAGATCGTCGCAGACTCTACTACCTTTCGATCGGGCTTCAGGCAAGCTTGGTCGGGTACATGGTTTCCAGCTTTTTCGCCTCGGTTGCCTATGTCTGGTACGTGTACTATCTCGTTGCTTACTCGATTGCGCTGCGACGAATTTACGCTGTGTCGATAGCCAAAGAGGCCAAAGAGGCCCGCACTGACCTGGTTGAACCTCCACGAAGACTTGTTCTAACCGCAACCGACTGAATCCGAACAATGTCTACACTAGAAGTATTTGAAGGCGGTTCTATCAATCCGAAACCAGAAGTCAGTATCATTGTGCCGGCGTATAAAGTTGCGCCGTTTATTGATGAGACGCTG
>QHXL01000117.1:0-5773 GCA_003222935.1 Acidobacteriota bacterium | reverse complement strand
TGGCTCTCCCGATACGCCGGAACTTGAGAATGCGATCGAGAAATATCGACCCTCGATTCGTTATCTCAAGCAGGCAAATCAAGGTGCTGGTGCAGCTCGGAATGCAGGTCTAAGAATCGCGCGCGGTCAGTTCGTGGCCTTTCTCGATGGCGACGATGTTTGGTTGCCGGAGTTTCTTTCCGACCAACTCAAACTAATCAACAGCAACGGCGGTTACGATCTCGTGTACGCGGATGCGATAAATTTCGGCAATCCTATATTTGCGGGTCGCAACAGTATGAAGACGAACCCGTCGCTGGGAGACGTAACGTTTGAGAAACTGTTGTGCGGAGAATGTAATGTAATCACGTCCGCAGTTGTTGCGCGCCGGCAGCGGATCATTGACGTCGGTTTGTTTGACGTACAGTTTCCTAATTCGCAGGATTTCGATCTTTGGTTGCGGCTGGCAAAAGACAACTCGCGCATTACTTATCAACGGAAAATTCTGGTCAAACGTCGCCTGTACGCAGGAAGCCTGGCGGCCGATAGTGTTAAGTCCTTCGAAGGGGAGATCAGAGTCCTGGAAAAAGCCGCTCGACGAGATGACATCACATTAAGTCAGCGTGAACTGATAGCGCTAACAATCGCTTCACGCCGCTCGAGTGCTGAAGTGCTGAAGGGGAAAAGGGCACTGTTAAATGGAGAGTTTGATCAGGCGGAAAGAGCGTTTGCCCTTGCATATTCCAGCCAGCATAACTGGAAGGTGCGGCTTGTTTTGTTCTCGTTGCGATTGTCACCGCGCGTCACACAACACATGTTTAAGTTTCAGGAATCAAGGACTGGAAATTTTGCCTCTAGTTCTATTCAACCAACCTCGGCACAAGGTTGAAGTTGATGGTTGATACGGTCTGCTAAAACATCCTTCCAAACAAGAATGTCTCTGAAAAATCAGCGGTCGAGGTCGGGAATGAAGAGCACTTTGGCATCAAGGGGACTCCGCTGCCTTTGTTTAAGAAGTCGCACATCACTGTAACTCTTCAGACCACCTCCTAATGGCTTCACAAAAATCTAATTTAACGATAGACCATTTTGGAACCGAGCACCTCAAGAAGAATCTGGGTGGACGTGCGGCTCGAGGCGGTCTGGTAGCGATCACAGCGCAAGCATTGAAATTCGTCATAACGCTGGGCGCGACAGCTGTGATGGCGCGGTTACTGACTCCCCAGGATTATGGGTTTGTTGGAATGGTGGGTGTCGTAACGGGATTTGTCGCCACCTATAAAGATTTGGGCCTTTCGGCTGCAACCATTCAAAGCCCCAAGATCACTTCCGATCAAATCAGTACGCTCTTCTGGATCAATGTATTGCTAAGTATCGGCATTGCCGTGCTCACGATAGGTTTAGCTCCTTTTATTTCTTGGTTCTACGGTGAACCTCGGTTGACCTGGATCACCATCCTCACCGGTTTCGGCTTCATCATCAATGGTTTCGCGGTCCAACATGAAGCATTACTTCGAAGGCAAATGCGCTACTTCGCGCTCTCGACTATTGGGCTTGTTGCGATGGTGGTCGGTTACATCATCGGAATCTCAATGGCGTGGAAGGGGTTCAGCTACTTTGCATTAGTTGGGAGTCAGTTGGCGGTGGCTTTTACCAGTACGCTTATTACTTGGGCAGTTGTTCGTTGGAAGCCCGGGCCCCCAAAGAAGGGAACGGGTGTACGGTCGATGCTTAAGTTGGGTGGGAACTTAACTGGTTTCGCTACTATCAATTATTTCGCGCGAAACGGCGATAACCTTCTGATTGGAAGATTCTGGGGGGCAGAGCAGGTAGGAATTTATTCACGCGCATACCAGTTGATGATGCTCCCTATCGATCAGATAAATGAACCCGTGACAACCGTGGCTGTTCCATCTTTAAGCCGGTTAGTTGATTCGCCCGAGGATTATCGCCGCGCTTATTTACGAATGATTGAGAAGATCGCTTTCTTAACTATGCCGAGCGTAGCCGCAATGATTGTGACGTCCGATTGGCTTGTTAGTATTGTGTTAGGGCCGAAGTGGGCAAGCGTAGCGACAATCCTCCAACTTTTGGGCGCGACAGCTCTGATCCAGCCAATTGCGAACACCACTGGTTGGCTCTTTATCACACAGGGGCGGACCGATGAAATGTTCAAAATGTCCCTGTGGGGTGGTCCAATTACGATCCTTTCCATCATTGTCGGCATACCGTGGGGCGCTGTCGGCGTGGCAACGTCATATACTATTGCTCATGTTTGTGGCACCCCGATTCTGTATTGGTATATTGGTCGCCGTGGGCCAGTTCGAGCTGGCGATTTCTATCGCAGAACCGTTCCCTTACTGGGAGCGACGCTTTTCGGAATGCTGATGGCTTTGGCTTTTAGGTGGTGGAATCCCTCGATTGGAAAATGGGTTGGGATCCCGGTTTGTGTAGCTATCTTGTTGGCGACGTTTCTAATTTCACTTCTATTATTACCGTCCGGGAGAGCGTCTCTCAAAGATGTTGCGGCTTCTTTCTTTCTTCTCCGCAAATAGGCAAGACTATTTTTAAGTTTCGGCGAGTTGACCGGACCAACATTGGACCTCCCTTTGCTGTGAAATTCATAATTAGGTGACGTCCCCGCGAGCGCTTGGGCTGTGGAAACAAAGCCAGTGCTACGAATGAAAATCACCGTTCCTGAGGCCAAATCTTAATTGTATTGCTCTCTGATGCGCTCTAGTCTCGCACGAATGATCTTGCCAATGGCTTCGGGTGAGTAGTCTGCGTTAATCGTCCGCTGCCCAAGCCGACCGATTCGTTCAGACAGATCGGGATCGGCCGCAAGTTTTTTCATCCAATCCGCTGCCTGATCAATATCCGGTTCAGCCCAATGCTGCCCAGCCTCATAAGGGCCGTAATTTTGGTCGAGTTCGACCAACTTATAGTTAATACCAACGGAGTTTTCAGATGTCATGTAATCAACGTTGCCTGACCAGTTCGTCACAATCACTGGTTTACCGAGACTCATGGCCTCTGCGGGAAGCAATCCAAAACCTTCCGAGCGATGCAGAGATACAAGGCAATCGGTACCCAGGAGTAATGAACTCACCTCTTCACGCGTTAGTAACCGATCGATAAGGCGGATATTTTTGTAACCACGAATATGGGTCTGAATCAGATCCCAATTTGGTGGACGTGTTGGTGGTCCTGTGATTTTGACAATCAATACAACAGTCGGATCATCAGGGGAAAAGGCCTTCTTGAAGGCTTCAATGGCACCAAGGGGGTTTTTTCTTTCAAAGACGCTTCCTGTATCGCACATACTAAGAAACAGAAAAACATTTTCCCGCAGATCGAAATGTCGCCTGGGAAAGAGATTTCCGCGTTCAAGCTCAACGACGAGGGGTATACGAGTTACAGGCACCGGACACTTCTTGGCAACGACGGTTTGCACGAAAGAAGATGCTGCCCAAACTTCGTTTACGAGGGAAAACGCATCCAGCCAATCGGCGGGAACATTTGGCAGTTCCCAAATCCAATAACCTACTACAAACCGATTCCGGAAGATTGAATTCGGAAGGCGCTCACGGACGGTGAACATACTGTCCGGATTTGCAACGACAACCGTAACGTCATAGTCTGAATCTGCCACCTCTTTCCGCATCCACGATAGATCACCGTGGCGTCCTTTGTGCCAATCAAGATTGATAATATTGAATGGAATGTCAGCCGATTCAAGAGCTCTCGCGATTCCCCGGGCAGCCTGTCCAAGGCCCATTTCGGCCCTGATGAATCCCACCAGATTTACGCCTTGTTTTTGGTGTTTTGAGAAACGCCTGAAACGAAAGTTTCGCTCCTTGAAAAGGAACACCTTTCGCTTGGCCGCAAAAACTAAATCCTCGGGTCGGTTGTTTATGAGAGTGCTAAGTTTTACCAATTGGGAGCGTAGCCACCATGACTGTAACTTCTAATGGGGTCGACAGCATTGTGTTAGTCGGGAGGCAGGGAAGAGCTGGCGACAATTCTTCAAATTTTGGAAGCTGTAGCTTTAATCCAACTGATTGCAAATACTACCCGTTGGCTTTTTGTAACTCAAGGATATACCGATGAATCTTCAACATGTTTTTGTCGGGTGATCCAGTCGCGATGCTTTTCATCGTTGTTGGATTACCTTGGGGCTGACATTGCTACCCACGGCGACCTGGTCCATGGGCCGTAGGAGGTGGGATTTCTATCGAACAATCCTCCTTTGCTCCTCGCAACATTGTTGGGCTGCCTTTGACGTTAGAATGTGGAATCCTGCGATAACCGTTAGAAATTCCGATATGCATTATTCTGATCGTGAGAAGGTTTCGCGGTGTGCTATTTTTGCTACCTCGGGGACGCTGACACTTACCGTTAGTGCTTCGATAGTTCTACTTTGCAAATCGTTTTGATTATCCTTGAGTTAAGAAATGCTCGACGTTATTAAATAGATTAGGTGGAATTTATAAGTGGCGCGTCACTATGAATAAATGCAGGGTCTGCGGCAATGAAAGTGGTAACTCGATCCACGTCGCAAAAGAGTTACAGCTTGGTTTGGGTGATGAGTTCCAATATCTCGAATGCAGCAAGTGTGGCTGCTTACAGATTTTAGAGATTCCCGCAGATCTGTGGAGGTATTACCCGAAGCACTACTATTCGTACCGATCGGCGTCGGCGACACTGGATTATTCAAAGAGTGGCCTGACCGGTTTCAAACAAAGATTTCTTTTGCACGCCCTGACTAACTACTACTTTGGTAAGAAGGGTTTCTTCGGAAAATGGCTCGCGGGCCGGTCAATTTTGAGTCGCGATTTTCCTCTCTGGGTCCGGAGACAACGGCTTAGTCTTGACCTGCGAAAAGATTCGCTAATCCTTGACGTTGGGTGTGGCAAGGGACAACTTCTTCTGGACATGCACGCTTACGGGTTCACTAATCTGCGGGGGATCGATCCATTCCTCGACGCGGATGTGTTTTATGATAATGGAGTAAAGATTTACAAAAAAGCCGTCGAGAATATGGAAGGCAAGTTTGATTTCATTATGCTTAATCATTCCTTCGAGCATATGCCAAATCAATTAGAGACTCTTTTGAAATTACGAAGTCTGTTAAAACCTAAAAGTTACCTATTGATTAGGATTCCGATCGCGGGTTCATACTATCAGCGACGATACGGTTCGAATTGGGCTGCTCTCGATGCGCCTCGACACCTGTACCTTCACACCCGTGAAAGCCTCAATTTATTAGCGACGCAAGCTGGTTTCGTTGTATCAGAAGTGGTGTTTGATTCAGATGGTTTTACGCATTGGGCGAGTGAACAATATGTCGCGGGCATTTCGTTCGAAGATCCGAGATCCTATTCCGTTAATCCGAACAACTCGATTTTTAAGAAAGATGACATCGACGGCTTTGCCGAATTGGCTGCGCAGTTAAATGACAAAGGCGAGTCTGATTGTGCGGCTTTCGTTTTGAGAGCATAAACGTACTTATTCTTGCAAGGTAGTGGGGGTTCCCGTGGATGGAGACAACGCGCGATTTATACCTGGACCTTATCGAGAAAGTCCTTCTCTTTGAATTGTGGGACGAAAGCAAATTATGGCGAACGGCGCCGATCGAACCCCACCCGTTTTATAAAAAATGGGCGGTAAATAAGATCGTGCAACATCTCGCGCAGACGAATCGTCGCATCATGGAACCGGTGCCATTCGACGATGCTCTGCGAGAGCGAGGTAAAGATTGGCCCGCACTTGCCCACACGATGATCGGTCGCAG
>QHXL01000582.1 GCA_003222935.1 Acidobacteriota bacterium | reverse complement strand
AAAGCGGGTGGATGAATTAGTAGCCGCCGATCGTTTTTCAGGTGCGGTCCTCGTCGCAAAAGACGGCAAGACTGTTTTTGCACAAGCGTATGGACTGGCAGATCGTGAAAAGAAAACACCGAACACGTTGAAGACACGCTTCCGACTCGGCTCAATGAACAAGATGTTCACTGCAGTCGCCACACTCCAACTTGTACAAGACGGAAAACTCGATCTGAAAGCGCCACTGGGCAACTACCTCACCGACTACAAAAACAAAGACGTTGCGTCGAAGGTAACGATCGAACAGTTGTTGACGCACACCGGAGGCACGGGCGACATCTTTGGTCCGGAGTTCGATACACATCGACTCGACCTAAAGACGTTACAGGACTATGTGAAGCTGTACGGCAATCGCGGACTGGAGTTTGAACCGGGCAGTAAATGGCAGTACAGCAACTACGGTTTTCTTTTGTTGGGTGTGATAGTCGAGAAAGTTAGTGGCCAGAGCTACTACGACTACGTTCGAGATCACATTTTCAAGCCAGCAGGAATGACAGCTACTGCTTCGGAGCCAGAGACCCTTGTGGTTGCCGATCGCAGCGTTGGTTATATGAAAGCGGATGGTCCAAATTGGCAGCCCAACAATGACACACTTCCTTATCGTGGCACTTCTGCGGGCGGCGGCTATTCAACCGTCGAGGACCTGATGAAGTTTGCGACGGCACTTCAAACAAACAAACTTCTCAAACCGCAGTACACCGAAATGCTCACGACGGGAAAAGTGGATAGCGCGCTTGGCGGCAAGTATGCTTATGGATTTATCGACGGGATGGTTAACGGCACGCGATGCTTCGGTCATGGCGGTGGCGCGCCCGGGATGAATGGTGAGTTGAAGATCTGCCCGGCCCCGGGTTATGTGGTCGCAGTATTGGCGAACCTGGATCCGGCGGCGGCCACTCGAGTTGCAGACTTCATTACTAATCGGCTGCCGTTGAAGTGAACGCTTGGGGCGGCAGTCGTTGCGGAGAGGGCTACTCAAGTCGGCGTACCTCCCGAGGGCACAGCCCAAAATCTTAGTTGCCGCTTGCGGAAAGGCGCGGCCGAGGCTATGAGGGCGAGTGGACGGAAGGGCGGAGCCGGATCCTCACAACAGGCGGCAAAGCCGTGACACGGAAACTCAATTGCCCAGGATGTCGTCAGTACTACGTCTGTGGGATTTTCAAATCTGTGTGATGTGGATAAAAAAGCGTAGCACCGTTTCATTAATCCAGCGATGTCTAGTGTCACGGCTTAGCCGCCTGATGTGAGGAATGGCTGCGCCTTTCCGCAAGCGGCAACCTAAGATTGGGCTGCGCCCTCGCTTCTGATCCTTTAAGCAACCGCCTCTTTAAAGGATCCTTCACTCAGGCCGTGTGGGGAATTCGTGAGTTTTGCTGGGCTTCCAAATCTCGATCCTTCTAGAATGCTGGCACTAAGAACTCACGGACAAGGTAGATTCTGACTCTAAAAGTAAACGGTACAACGATGTGGAAGAATATTCAGAAACTCAAAGAGGCACAGTGTGAATCTTCGGGCCTTTTAGGAACACGTCCTTTTGCAACCCGCCTTCTGACATCAGTGCGAACGACCTGGTTGAGTCTTTTCTTCGTTCTTTGCTGTCTGCTTATCTCAAGTCTCAGCCTGGGACAAGAGGCTGAGAGGAAACGTCGGTCGAAAACCGGGACCTCTATCCCCAAGACCTGGGACGATGAGGCGATGAAGTCTCTTATGCTTCCACTGGCCGACGCGCGAGTGTCGCAGAAACTCATCTCTTCCTCTTACTACTACCGAATGCCGGTGCGTCCTATATACAAGAGCTACGACGTGTATCGTCCCGATCGCGAGCCACGCGGTTACATGGACCAACTGAAGCGCAAAACCCCACAGGTTGTTTTTGACCGGTCGAAACTCAAGTCCGAAGCAGATTGGACTAACGCCGGCGAGCTCGTCTTTGACGCGCCGATAGAATTCGTCGCGGAAGGCACGTTGTATTCGGAGATTCGCGGAATGGACTGGTTCGTCAAAAACAAGGTCCCTGTTACCAGTGGGGGTGTGATGCCTTTCATGCGTTGGGTGGTGAGAGAAAAGGGCAAAGTTGAGTTGGGAATTTTATCTTGCGCTCAATGTCACACTCGGGTAATGCCAGATGGATCGATCATTAAAGGCGCCCAGGGAAATTTCCCTGACGATCGTACCTTTGGTTATGAACTGCGAATTGAGGAAGCGAAGGCCAAAAACAAACAATTGGTCCTTAAGGAATTCCGTAGCTTTATTCGTCGTAGCTACGGCGCTCCCTGGACCAAAGACGACGCGAGTGCGCGAGNNGGCTTCTGTTATGGAAGCGATCTCGCCTGGTTCATGCGCGCGTCAGGGCACAAGTCCATTCTATCCGGCCGCTATACCTGATCTGATTGGGGTAAAGGATCGACTCTATCTCGACAGTACCGGGATCGTTCTTCAGCGTTCAATCGGTGATTTGATGCGTTACGCCGCCTTAAACCAGGGGGCCGACGAACTCACTCTCTACGATCGATTTCGACCAGTTGGGAAGTTGCCCGCTGTCTCCAGTCAGAGTCGTTATAGCGATGAGCAACTCTACGCTCTGTCGCTCTATATCTACTCGCTCAAACCTCCCCAGAATCCAAACAAGTTTGATGCGCTCGCTCAGCAAGGCTATGTAGTATTTATGACTGAGGCTTGCGACGTTTGTCATACACCACCGCTTTACACAAACAACATGCTGACCCCTGTAGCTGGTTTCAAAGTAGATCCACTTAACAGGTTTGTGCTGAACATACCCATAAACACCGACTCAAACCTGGCACTAAAGACACGACGAGGAACCGGATATTACAAGGTTCCGAGTTTGAAAGGCCTCTGGTATCGTGGGCCATTCGAGCACACCGGATCGGTAGCGACGTTAGAAGACTGGTTTGATCCACGTCGCCTGCGTGACGATTACGTACCCACAAGTTTTCGCGGTTACGGCGTTACGACGCGACCGGTGAAAGGACACGAGTTTGGATTGAATCTTACCTCCGAAGAGCGCAAGGCGCTGATCGCATTTTTGAGAACGCTCTAGGTTCGACTTACGTATCAAAACAAATCCACAGTTGACGCAGATTTGCTTTCGAGCGGTTCAACGGAATCTGTCCATCAGAGAGGTTAGCTCGAGGCAATGAGGCAAGGATCAAAAACCTTATCCGCAGATTACACCGATTGCGCCGATTGGAAAAACAATCTGAGTAATCGGTGAAATCTGCGGATTAACCACCTTAATGTAGAATGTCGAAGTGATAACCAGTGAACAGGTCAATGATGCGCGCGAGTTGTTGCGAAGCTTGCTGAAGCCCACCAGGCTGGTCCAAGCTGAACGACTCGGGCGCGAGTCGAATTCGCAGATATATCTAAAAATCGAAGCTGAGCTGCCGACCAGATCGTTTAAGCCGCGTGGTGCTTTGTATGCGCTGATGAAGAATATGCAGCGACGATCTAGGTTGATGATGTGTGTCTAGTGTCTGAGGAGGAATTACTCAACGGGAGTCGAGTGCTGCTATTAGAGGAACATCTCATTGCAGAAGGTGCGGCTGCGGCGGGTGTGGCCGCGTATCTGCAGAACCCGCAGTCTTGTCCTGTTGGTGACGGGCTCAAATGTTACCCACGACATTCTGCTGCGAGCGATAGCATAGAGACTTTCGCAAAGAGCGAGCGCAAACCACAATTCTAATGACAGAGTGGTGCGGTTTTCACTCCGGAGGAGTGAAATGTTTATAGCCGTGATTCTCTAATTGACGGCGCTCCGGAGGAGTGCCATGTGCATTCGCACGAAGTTGATTTTGAAGCGCCTCCTTTGGTGCTCCGACTCAAATTTAGCCGGGGGGACATGGCGCTCCTCCGGAGCGCGGTGTGTGGGCTATCGGTGCTATAAACATCGCACTCCTCCGGAGTGAAGAACGCTTCCGGAGTGAAGGCCGCTTCCGGAGTGAAGACTGCTTTCGG
>QHXL01000116.1 GCA_003222935.1 Acidobacteriota bacterium | reverse complement strand
GCGATGTGTTGCGGACGTGTCCAGAGATCCGCGAGTCCTACAAGCCAAAGAGATCCGCCCTTAACATTTAATTGCACGACCTCATCTTCCAGGACCTTGATGCCATTCGCTTCCAGGCCTCTCCGCACACTTCGTCCGTCCCACCACCAGTCGTGATTTCCCAACACCGAGTAGACGCCCAGCGGTGCGTGAAAGTCTTTTAGTATCGCGGCGAACACTTCAGGCCGCATTCGATGCTTCATCCAACCTTCACCTGAGATGTAGTCGCCGGCGATCAGGATCAGATCCGGTTGCAGTTCAACTTGAGCTTCTGTTCGTCAATTGACCAACCTCCGGCGTGAATGTCGGAGAGCACTGCGATCTTCAGACCGCTCATTTGCGTGGGCCAGTTGGCAATCTGGATTGACTCGTGTCGAACAACCAGTCGACCTGGTTCGATAAAGGTCGCCCAACAAAGCAGGAGTACGGCTATGAGCGGCAACGAGAGGAGAATGATTTTGATTCGTTTCGGCCAACGCGGAGTTCGACCCCGTTCCATTTGAAGAGGCGGTCGACGTATTTCCCGGTAAAGAAATAAAGACAATCCTAGAATGATCGAGATGCTGATGAGGAAAGGGACGGCCATGGTTAGTTGGTGTAAAAGTAATGAGTGTTGGATGAAGTTAGTCTAGCTCGTTCAATCATACGCAAAAATGCGTGGGAAGAGTTCATTCAGTTTTCAGAGGCCACCATCTGCGAGTTTTCTCCCACTCCGTGAGTAACTATCCGCAGCCACACAAAGTTATTACCCCCACCTGCTGCCGACACTATGTCAAAAGTCGAATTGCTCCCATTTTCTTGTTCGTGTTACTTCGTGTGTTTTTCGTGGATCAGCTGTTGCGCTCGGAGAAAGGCGATCCACGAAATCATACGAAATAACACCAACGAAAAGGCCCAGGGCAAATTCAAGTTTTGACGCGGTCTTTCCCGTAGGTGGTATTTGGACTTTAGTGCAGAGCCATACACAACCGACTTTTTGGACTCGGTCCGGACGGGCATACCCGTTGCTTAATCCATTCCTGGCAGACCTTGTCTCAGCCGAGAAGGTCTTAAGGTTTATTCGGTAACATCCCATGACCCCATTGAGTGTAACCCGCAGACGCCTGCACGAAGGTATTAGCTACCGCCTGCGAAGCTTTGCCGGTGGCCGCCTGTCTTCTTACTGTCGCCCCACTTCGATCGTATTGCTCCTGACGAATCGATGTAACGCGCGCTGCATTCATTGCGATATATGGAAGAACCGCGGCCCGGAAGAAAGACCCTCACTACTTCAGTGGACAGCAGTGCTTGCTGACCTGAGAAAATGGCTTGGCCCTGTACAGGTAACTTTGAGCGGGGGCGAGGCTCTTTTAAATCAAGACACAATCCAGTTGTTGTCGTTTGGGAGTTCACTGGGCCTTTCCATGGAACTACTCACTCACGGTTTCTGGGAAGATCAAACCAAGATCGAACGACTGTCACTTGCTCGACCTGCGCGAGTAACAATTTCATTTGATGGCATCGCCGACACACATGATCGCGTGCGAGGACGTGCCGGGTTCGTTGAGAAAACAGAGAGAACCATTCAGACGCTGAAGCGCATGCGCCGGCACCACAGCCTGAAGATGAGCATTCGACTTAAGACGGTGATCATGCGTCAAAACCTGGATGATGTTTGTGAAGTAGCGCGCTTTGCGCAACGAGAAGGTCTTGAAGTTTTCTACCAGGCAATAGAGCAAAACTACAACACAGCCGAGGATGCTGGTTGGTTCGCCCACAGCGAAACATGGCCTTCAGACACTGAAAAAGTTGTTTGTGTTGTCAGAGAATTAAAAACGCTAAAAAACCAGGGCTTGCCCATCGCGAACAGCATGGCCCAGCTTGACGCGATGATTCCTTACTTTGTCGATCCAGCGCAGTCGCGAATCGCTATTCAGTCACACAGCGCTCACGAACTCAAGCAGTTTTGCAGCGCCCTCACGATGCTCCAGCTCGAGGCAACGGGAGACGTCGTTGTTTGTAATGCACAGAAGCCGATTGGAAATATTAAGGATTCATCAATCCGACAAGTCTGGCAAAACAGACCACACTGGTGGGAGGGTGGCTGCTGCCTTGAACGACGTTCCCCGGAATGTTCGACTCTAGCTTCTTCTGATTCGGGTCGCGTATCGGAACTTGAATAACGCGGCGCCCACTAGAGCAATTAGCAACATTCCGAGCAGACTAACCGTCACGAGCCACCTAACAGAACCAGGGCTGCCGATCAGTTGATTCTGAATCTCCGGAAATCCCCTGGCGCTTTGCTGGTAAGCGTGGGCTTCAGCAGTAGCGAGGGCCGTTTCAAGCCGCGAACGTTGATTGGTAAGAATTTCAAGTTGACCAACAACTGCAGTCTTCTCGATAGAGAGTTGTCGTCGCCGCTGCTCGCGAAGTTCTTCAGGCTTGGTTGAGCCATACCCGGCCAGGGATCGTTCGATGTTTTCTGGTTTCAGCGCCTCGTCTAGTTGCTGCACCTGGAGCTTGAGACTCTCCTCAGTGGAGCTCAACTCTATCAACCGCAGCTTTATGTTATCGACCTCTTCGGCAGCACTGGGTTGGTCCTGCGCATAAGCTACCAATGGCCAAAGAAATATTGACGCCGCTAAAACTGGCAACCAAGTCTTGTTGAATCTTCGCACTTTCGTTCGCATTTCTATGCCCCCTGTTTATTAACGCGTAAACACACCTCGAAAAGAAACATTGCGGGGCTTATTTTCTACACAGACGAGGCAAAACTACGGTTTCGTAACCTTCAATCCAGTGACGATCGCTTCGGTGTTGTGTGCGAAGCGGAGTCCATAAACTCCATCCGTCGACTTTAATTTGCCAGGAACCACCAATTCAGTCTTGTTATAGCTGGCGACCACCTGGTTATTGATCGAACACTCCACCTTATCGCCTTTTACCGACAACGCGATTTCTTGTGTGACTGGTTCACCGGCAGCGGCCGCTTTGTTGACTGCCGGACTAGGGGCGCCACGTCCACCATTCATCTGAAAAGGAGCTGGACCAAAACCGCGAACGATAAAGTTGCCATTGCCGTAAGCTGCGCAGTAGAGATAACTCTGCTGGTCTGTACCAAGATCGTTACCGGCGATCATCAGACCATAAGGATGTGGATGACTGTTAAGGTTCATGTACTTCGGTTCTTTGAACGTCGCCTTAACGGTGTAGTCGCCACTAACTTTGTTGGCCGGATTCCAGTAAGTGACTGCTGGCCCGGTGGTGATCATGAACCCGTCACCTTCTTTCGCGAACTTGGCACTCTCGAGAGTCATTCCAGCTGTTTTTTCTTTCGCGTCGATGATTCCCGTCCAACCGGGAACTGATACTCCGCCACCGGCTACCCCGCGCGAGGTTTCGGTTTGAGCACCACCTTGCGAGAAGTTAACCGCGGGAACTAGCGCCAGGGCAAAAAGAGCAAGAGCTATAACGGAAGCACGTCGCATGTGTCATGTCCTCCAAATGTAATCGCTGATTTTAGACTGAATATAACTCCGTCGGCTGGATAAGAACAGGCCGGGTCAAGAGATTTCAGATTGAAGAGTGCAGATTTCAGATTGAGGTTGTTTCGAAGGACCCTTAAATCTGAAATCTGCAATTTGAAATCTGAAATCGCCCGTTTCCTAGGTTCCCGGCAGACTCTTAAGGTCTTCACTGAAGTGCGATCGATCAGCGAGGGCATGTAGCAATGGACCTTCATTGGTAAATTCCACGCAACTGACTGATCCAACATGACAGACAAAGCGATAACGAAAGCGTCCCACGTCGATCCCCATCAATGCACACAGAAGGATCCTGATCGTGGCTTTGTGTGAAACTACAAGCACATTTCCATCACTCACTGTTCCTCTGATCTCTTCAACCAGTTTCATTCCCCTGCGCGCGATCGCGACCGCCAGTTCCCCGCCCGTCGGTGCATGCCAGGCCGGATCTGCCAACCAGCGAATATAATCGTCGTGGAAATCCTGATCGACCTTCGACTTTGTTTGTCCTTCCCAACGGCCGTAAGCAATTTCATTCAACTCCGCACGTGGCTCTGAGGTAATTCCTAATCGTTCACATAGAGGTTGGGCAGTAGTGATCGTCCGTTTCAAAGCACTTGTGTAGATCGACTGCCATTGCGTCTGCTCGTAGCAGTCAGCAAACGCTTTTGCCATCTTCGACCCCTCGGCGGTTAACTCGGGGTCGAGCCCGGAACCGCAGAACGTGTCGTCGCGACTAAGAGATGTTTGCCCGTGACGCAGGAAGTAAATAAACAAACTCATGTGCCTTAGATTACTCTCTGTGCTAGCTCTGTGTCTCTGAGTCTCTGTGGTTAATGAATGCCAGATTAGTTTAACCACAGAGGCACGGAGACACCGAGAAGCACAGAGTGATATCTTTTGCGCGAAACTTCGAGGAGAACAAAATGAAAACCAGGCTCCCCATTCTGCTGCTTTTCTGTTTCGCACTCACCGCTCTCGCACAAGCACCTGATCGTCAACAATTCATACGCACGGAAGCAAAGCTCATCGCGCTGACTCACGTTCGCGTGATCGACGGCACTGGCGCTCCGGCAAAAGACGATCAGACGATCGTGATCAACGACGGAAAGATTCAGTCGATCGAGTCGAGTACAAGCGCGAAGATTCCAGCCGGCGCAGAGACTATGGACCTCACGGGCTACACGGTACTCCCGGGTCTGGTCGGTATGCACAACCACATGTTCTTCCCGATGGGAGGAACGCCGCCGATGTATTCCAACATGGGAATCAGCTTCCCTCGACTGTATCTCGCGAATGGAGTCACAACCATTCGCACGACGGGCAGCGTCGTTCCCTACACCGACCTGGAAATAAAGAAGCTCATCGACTCGGGAAGAATGATTGGTCCAAAGATGCATATCACAGCGCCTTACCTCGAAGGCCCGGGTTCATTCACGCCAGTCATGCACACGCTTACGAGTGCTGACGATGCGCGTCGGATGGTGAACTTCTGGGCCGATTTAGGCGCAACTTCATTCAAAGCCTATATGAACATCACGCGCGACGAACTGCGCGCGGCGGTGGAAGAAGCACACAAACGCGGACTCAAGGTGACCGGACACTTGTGTTCGATTGGTTATAAGGAAGCTGCGGACATTGGAATCGATAACCTCGAGCACGGATTGATGGCCGACTCGGAATTCGTTGCGAACAAAGAGCCGGATAAGTGTCCGCCAGGTGTGAACGGCAGTTTGCGCCAACTCGATCTCAACAGCGCTGCCGTTCAGGAGACAATTCGCACCCTCGTCGCGAAGAACGTTGCCATTACTTCAACCCTCCCTGTTTTTGAAGCCGGCAGCGCTCCTTTATCGCAAAGTGGAATTGGTGCTGCTAGTGCGTTGTTGAATCCTCGTGTACTCAACGTGATGTCGACAGACGCGCGAGTTCGCTACCTGCAAGCACGTGCTCGCGTTTCGTCGCAGGGTGATTATGTTGCGTTGCTTCGAAAAGCGATGGACTTTGAACGCGCGTTCGTAAAGGCCGGCGGATTATTGATTGCTGGACTCGATCCAACCGGGAACGGTGGCATCGTTGCCGGGTTTGGTGACTTGCGAGAAGTGGAGTTGTTGGTCGAGGCAGGTTTCACTCCCGTCGAAGCAATTCAGATCGCCTCACTCAATGGCGCGAAGTTTCTTGGTGAAGACACACGCATCGGATCGATTGCTCCTGGTAAGCACGCCGACTTGATGGTAGTGAAAGGAAACCCGGCTGCGAACATCGGCGACATAGAGAAAGTGGAAATCGTATTCAAGGATGGGATTGGATACGACTCGGAGAAGTTGATTCAGTCGGTACAAGGGCTTGTGGGAATTCGTTAAACTCGTCACTCCGGTAGGAGTGGAATGTGTGTAGCATCAATACTCCTTCCTTCGCTGCTTCGTTCGGAGGAGCGGACAAACATTCAGCTGAGCACGGTGCAGTGTCCGCTCCTCCAAACGAAGCCGGAGGTTGGGAGGCCCGCGCGCTATAAACATGCAACCCCTCTGGGGTAAAACAACCTGCGGAGTTCACCTATGCGACTACCTAAAAGGAACCTATTCGAACTGGCTTTCATTCTCGTTGCGGCCATGTCAGTTTCGGCGCAGACGACGCCAACACGACAGGCCACCCGTACCACTGTCGTCGAAGGCGACCACGCCGTAAAAGATTTCAAATTCAAGTCGGGCGAGACGCTGCCCGAGTTGAAACTTAATTACCGAACAATCGGTACACCGACGAAAGATACTAACGGCGTTACAAACAATGCAGTGCTGATCATCCACGGTACTGGTGGGACGGGCGCGCAGTTTCTTTCCGGGCAATTTGCCAATGTTCTCTTTGGACCAGGTCAGATACTTGATGGCACGAAATATTTCATCATCCTTCCCGACGCTATCGGGCACGGCGGTTCAAGTAAACCCAGTGATGGTTTGCATACCAAGTTTCCTCACTACACTTACGACGATATGGTATTGGCGCAGTACAAGGTAATCACCGAAAAGCTTGGTGTGAATCACTTGCGACTTGTGATGGGCACGTCGATGGGTGGAATGCACACATGGGTTTGGGGTGAAACCTATCCTGACTTCATGGATGCGCTTATGCCACTCGCGAGCGCGCCCGTAGAGATTGCCGGACGCAATCGTGTAATGCGACGAATGATTATGGAAGCAATTAGAAACGATCCGGCGTGGGTAAACGGCGAGTACAAGACGCCGCCAGTCCAGGGTCTAATCGCCGCCCAAAATATTCTGCTGCTCATGGGTAGCGCCGCATTACCCTGGCACAATCAAGCCGCGACTCGCGATGCTGCCGATAAGTTTTACGATGATCGGGTGAAGAGTGGTGTGGCCAGGACTGATGCGAACGACATGCTTTACTACTTCGACTCCTCACGTGAGTACAACCCTTCACCTCTTCTCGAATCGATCAAGGTTCCGCTCTTCGCAATCAACTCGGCTGACGATCTAATCAACCCGCCGGAGTTAGGAATTATGGAAAAAGAGATCAAGCGAGTGAAGAAGGGTCGATACATTCTCCTGCCAATAACCAGCGAGACACGCGGCCATGGAACTCATACGATTGCGGCGATCTGGCAAAGCTATTTAAAGGAACTGCTGGAGATGACTGCGAAGTAGTCTTCTCTGTGCTTCCTCCGTGTCTCGGTGCCTCTGTGGTTAGCCAAGGTTTCGTTTTTCACCACAAAGTCACGGAGACACGGAGCAGCACAGAGAAATCACTCTACTGAGTTGATCAGAGTTCCGATTGAATCGATCGCTATTCGGATTTCATCTTTTGATTCGAGGGTAAAGTCGTCGGGCGGGACGATGCCGGTGCCGGTCAGCAGGACGCAGCCGTTCGGAAAAGAGTTGTCGCGATAGAGATACTCCACTAATGAATCAGGTGTGCGTTTGAGTTGAGCTAATGTAGTCGAACCTGCAAAGACTGAGTTGCCCGCTCGAAGTATCTCAAGACGAATTTCGGTTGAAGCATTTGGCGCTTCATTTGTTACAAGGATGCACGGACCAAGTGCACAACTACGATCGTAGACCTTCGCCTGCGGCAAATAGAGAGGATTCTCACCTTCGATATCCCGCGAACTCATGTCATTCCCAATTGTGTAGCCAATAATTTTCTGACCGCTCGTGATCACCAGGGCCAACTCGGGCTCAGGAACATTCCACCGAGAATCTTTGCGGATGCGAACTGGTTGGCCAGGTCCAGCAACCCGGTGTGGAGTCGACTTGAAGAACAACTCCGGACGCTCAGCCGAGTACACCCGATCATAGAAGTTATCGGCCCCGGCATCATGCGATTCCGCCATCCGCGCGGTGCGACTGCGATAATAAGTCACCCCGGCTGCCCATACTTCCTGACTCTGAACAGGTGCGAGTGAACGGTCCACAACGCTGTCTTCAGCTACAGTAAGCTCGCCACTCGCCAACACATCAGTTAAGTGTGCAAAAAGATCGTTGCGATTAATTAACTGATCCCAATCCGCGTCGTAGCGATAAGCACCGACTTCGTTTT
>QHXL01000589.1 GCA_003222935.1 Acidobacteriota bacterium | reverse complement strand
CTTTCGGCACGCTCTGTCATCAACTTCCAGAAAGATCCTTCTTTATTGCGGGGCATAAGTTTGCGGTATGTGCGCGTTGCACAGGACTTTATCTGGGTTTCGGCTTGGTGCTGATGTTCTATCCGCTGCTGCGTCCGCTCCGGTCGGTCAGTCTTCCAAATACGAAGTGGTTGTTTGCTGCGGCGCTACCGTTGTTCATCGATTTCGCGGTGACGTTTTTTGGAATATTGGAGAACACCCATACGTCGAGATTGCTTACGGGAATGTTGTTAGGAGGGGTGACGGTTTTCTACGTAATGCCTGGGCTGGCGGAGTTGAGTATGCGCGTTACCCGAACTAAGCCTTCATCTTCTTTTACGCTACCCTCTACCGAAATAATTGCCGCCGCCCCCAGCGACTACAGCGCTCCGGCGCGACGAATATGAGTTAGAAACGAAGCAGGTCGTCACTCCGGTAGGAGTGATATGTCTATAGCATTGGCGTCGTAAACCTCCGGCGCGGTTCGGCGGGCCGGGATTAAATTGTGTGGTCACAGGTTAGTTGCGTTCCGGCCCGCCGAACCGCGCCTCGGAACATCGATGGTCTTACTATAAACATGCCACTCCTGACGGAGTGAAGAGTGATTCATGAGCTAGCCAGCGAGTTGCTTAGAAGACGTAGAGAATGCCGAGACAACGCAAAGAAGTTACTTACTCCGTAGTTTCGCTAAATCCATTCGTTTGCGGTAGAATCTCCCGCGCAAAAGAGCGGTCCTGTTGACCGATCCAGCGAGTTTTAAACGCGCCGTCTGGCATCCGCGGACGGCGTTTTAGTATCAAAGCCCGGATCCTAGTCTTTTGCGGGTTAGAAGAGCAGTAGAACTATGATTTTTCAAAGCCAGCCAACCCCGGCGCCGACCCCTTGGCCAAGCCCAATAGGTCTTGATCCAGACGCAGTTTTCGCCAAGTACTTCCAAGATCTCGTTAACAAAACCTGGGGAAATATCAGTCCACTTTACCGACTGGATACTTTCGACTGGGTAATCCTGATCGCGTACTTTTCGATCCTCTTCTTACTCGCTGTCTACGGCGCTTATCGAATCAAGCAAGTCGTGGACTTCTGGCGCTATCGCAGGTTCGTACCGCACCCGGCGGGCACGTTTGCCGAAGCGGATTTACCGCGTATCACGGTGCAGTTACCCCTCTTCAACGAGCTCTACGTCGTAGATCGCTTGCTGAAGGCGGTTACGGCATTCGATTACCCTCGAGAAAAACTGGAGATCCAGGTACTCGACGACTCAACCGACGAAACGGTGAAGGTTGCCGAGGAGGTCGTGGCCCATTACGCGAAACAGGGTTTCGATATTCACTACATCCATCGCTCCGACCGAACCGGGTTCAAGGCCGGTGCACTCGAAAACGGAAACAAGACCGCCAAAGGCGATTTGTTTGCAATCTTTGACGCTGACTTCGTTCCGAAACCTGATTGTCTTCGCAAGCTCGTGGACTTCTTTAGCGACCCACTCGTCGGTTGTGCACAGATGCGTTGGTCGCACATCAACGGTAATTACAACCTTTTAACTCGACTGCAGACGATCATGCTCGACGGACACTTCGTCGTCGAACAGACCACTCGCAATCGCACCGGCGGCTTTTTCAACTTCAACGGCACGGCGGGAATCTGGCGTCGACAGGCGATCGAAATGAGCGGCGGTTGGCAGCACGACACCCTGACTGAAGACACAGATCTCAGTTTTCGCGTGCAATTGATGGGATGGAAGTTTGTTTACCTGCTTGACGAAGATGCGCCCGCAGAGATTCCGGTCGAGATCAATGCATTCAAAGCTCAGCAAAGACGTTGGGCCAAGGGGGTAATGCAAGTTGGTCTAAAGCTGTATCCACGTATTTGGCTGGCACCTCTTCCTTTACGCGTGAAGCTGGAGATGTTTTTCCGTTTGACTGGAAACATCAGTTACCCGCTGATGATCGTAGCGAGTGTTCTACAGTTCCCACTGCTGTTGGTGCGTTACAACCAGCCGTTTTATCACTTGATGGTTTTGGATCTTCCGCTGTTGTTCTTCTCGTCGATCTCGGTCGTCTTGTTTTATGGAACGGCGGTTTGGTATCTCGACGAGCGGCGCGCACCACGTCTATTACATCTGCCTTTAGTGATGGCGCTTGGTATCGGGTTGGCTTTTTCGAATGCGAGGGCGGTGTTTGAAGCGTTGCTTGGTGTAAAGAGTGAATTTGTTCGGACGCCAAAATACAAAGTCGAAGACACTGCCGACGCTACCTGGAAACGGAAGAAGTACAAGCGCAAGCGCGGATGGCTACCGTTGATCGAACTTAGCTTCGCCGTCTATTTCCTTTTGGCAATAGCCTATTCTNTCGACTACACATGTGGGGCACGATCCCATTCCTTACTCTCTTCTTTTTCGGCTTCGGTTACATGGGTCTAATGAGCTTGCTGCAAAGTGCCGGTGGCAAACGCTGGGGTACTTTCTGGCGACCTCTTAAGCCAAGAGTCTCGGACGTAAAATGATCTAAGATTGCAGATTGAAGATTTCAGATTGAAAAACCATTCAGTGGTTCTCAGTGATAGAACTACCTTCAATCTGCCATCTGAAATCTACAATCTGAAATTAGGCCCGTTCCAGTTCCGTTCTATTCCAGTTTGATAGATTGGCTCCTGCCTCGTAAGTGCTCTGGCAAAATTCCAGGAGTGCTGCATCAGGATCTGCTGCTGTTCTGACATCGTCGTAAAACATCAGGAACTCCGAAAGATCTTTACTGTAAAACGCCTTCTCAGGACGAACGCTCGCCTGGGCCAAGCCTTCCGGGGCCGGGGCCGTGTACGAGTAGAACGCCGCTTTTCCCAAGCCGCCGTGGCCGGGCCACCAACCGTGACTAATCACTTCGTGCGAGTAGGCTTCTCGAGTTATCGGATCGGCGTCAGGTCTCGGTGGCGCCGGTCTTCCTGAAAAACGTGTTACTGCCAGATCGAAACTACCCCAGAAGAAATGGACCGGACTGCACTTGCCGATAAACCGTGAACGAAATTCCTGCAGCACACGGTCGCTTTGCCGCAGCACCTGCCAGAATCTTTCTACGTACTCAGGGTCGTAAGAGCTGTGTTTATAGTCCTCGTCAAAAGGAATCGGCTCCGGAATCTCGACCGGCATTTTCCAAATATCAATTTTAAGACCCAGGTCATCCAACGCAGCCATTGTCTCCTGATAGAAAACGGCGACCGGCTTCGGACTTAACTTGATTGCACGCCTGGCTCCGTCGCTGCAATTAAGCACGAG